>DASUWY010000049.1 GCA_036378175.1 Thermoleophilaceae bacterium | reverse complement strand
CCATCGTGCGCGCCATCGGGCCGACGTGGTCGAGCGACGCGCCCAGCGGGATCACGCCGGCGATCGGGATCCGGCCATGCGTGGGCTTGATCGAGCTCACCCCGCAGCAGGCGGCGGGGATCCGAAGCGAGCCGCAGGTGTCGCTGCCGAGAGCCGCCGGCACCATGCGCGCAGCCAGCGCCGCGGCGCTGCCGCCGCTCGAGCCGCCGGCCACGCGGTCGAGCGCGTGCGGGTTGCCCACCTGGTCCGTGGTGCCGCCCGCCGCGAACTCGTGCGTGTGCGTGTGACCGAGAGGCACCATGCCCGCCCTGCGCAGCCGCGTCCACGCCACCGCGTCCTCGTCCGCCACGTTGCCCTCCAGCACGCGGCTCGAGGCGGTGAGTGGCAGGCCCTTCATCCCGTAGAGGTCCTTCACTGCGAGCGGGACGCCGCACACGAGCGGGCAGCGATCGCCGTCATGCACGAGTCGCTCGTCGGCGAGGTGCGCATGCTCACGCGCCAGCTCGGGGTAGAGCCGCACCCACGCGTTGATCGCGTCTGGCGCTCCATCGAACGACGGTTCTCCGCCGTTCACCTCCTCGATGCGGCGCAGGCACGCCTCGGTCAGCTCGAGCGACGAGAGCTCGCGCGCGCGTAAGAGAGCAGCGGCGTCGAGCAGGTCGAGGTCTGCGGGATCGGTTGGAAGGGCCGGCTTGGAAGTACCGGCGGGCACGGGTCCGGACATGCGGCTAACGCTACCGGCTAGTGCACGAGGCGGATCGAGATGCGCCTGCTGCGACCGTTGCCCGCTGCATCCTTTGCCGTCACCGTCACGTGGGCGATCCTCGTCCGGCGATGGCTCATTGCCCGCCGCAGCGATCGAAAGCCGCGCTTTGTGAGCCGCAGCTTGAGCGTGACGCGATGACCCGGGACGACCTTGCGCCGCGCGCGCTTGAACCGGATCACCGCCGCCTTGCCACCGGTCCGGATCGTGCCCGTACCGGTGAGGGTGGATGCCTCGTTCACCTTGACGGCAACCTTGATCGAGCGCGTGCGCAGCACGCGCTGGTGCCTGTGCCAGCGGAGCGAGAGCGTGGGCGGCGTCTTGTCCGTAGCCGCGGGAGGCGGCGTGGGGCCGCCGGGCGATCCGTAACACGTCTGGGTCGTGGCGGCGTTGCCGTCGAAGTCCAGGCGGTACACCGGGCCGGTCACGTCGGCCGCCCACAGATGCCCACTCGCATCCTCGCCGAAGCTCGAGAGCGAGGACACCTGAGGGCCAAGGTCCGTGTCACCGGTGGCGGAGGTGGCGGTGAGGCGCACCGTCCTAAGCCTCGGGGTGCCGAGGTCTCCGTACACGTAGCAACCGCCCAGCGCCGGCAGGGAGGGGTCGTGCATCACATAGCCGCCGATCACGCCCTCGCCGCAGAACGACGCCCCGGCGCACGAGTGGTGGTACACGAGCTGGGGGAACGTCACGGGCGAGGGCAGCGGCGTGCATTCCGCGCTCGGACGCGCGGCGTTGAGCTCGAAGCCCTCGTAGCACGGCCAGCCGTAGTTCACGCCGGCGTTCAGGCCGGGATGGGGCGCGAAGTCGATCTCCTCGTCGCGGCTCTGGCCGACGTCTCCGATGATCATGTCGCCGGTGACGCTGTCGAACGAGAAGCGCCACGGGTTCCGCAGGCCATATGACCAGATCTCGGGACAGTTGGAGCCGCCGTTCGAACCGGTGTGGCAGTTGTCCCCGCTGAACGGATTGCCCGCCGGAATCGAATAGCTCGACGCGCCGGGGTGGATGCGCAGGATCTTTCCGAGCAGGTTGCTCTTCTGCTGCGCGTTGTGCTCCACGTCGTTGCTGCCGCCGCCGTCCCCGGTCGAGATGTAGAGATCGCCGTCGGGCCCGAACTGCAGCTGGCCGCCGTTGTGGTTCACGTGGTTGGGGTGCGGCATGTCGATGAGCACATGGGGCGTGGGGCTGGCCTGGTCCGCGGAGGTGGCGTCGAACTCGGCCAGAACGTCGTCGCAGCCCAGCGAATCGGTGCAGGTCTTGCTCGTGTAGTAGGCGTAGAAGCGCTTGCTCGTGGCGTAATCCGGCGGGAAGGCGATCGACAGGAGTCCCTGCTCAGGGTCGATCGGGTAATGAGTCGGGCCGGTCACGATGCTCGAGATGTCAAGGAACGGCGTGCTCTGAATCACGCCGTCCTTGATCACCTTGACCACCCCCGGCTGCTCCACCACCATCACTCGGTGGGTGTCCCCGGGCGGTGAGGTGATGTAGGTCGGATTGTCGAAATCGCCGACATGCGTGGCCACCACGCCGGCGTGCGCAGACGTGGGCAGGAAGGCCGCTACCAGCAGCCCAAGGAGGACGGTACGGCGAGGCATTCGCCCGACCCTACCCCGGGCGGTTCAAATTCGCCATAGCCCCATTGAGGCTTTACGATCCGGAGCCGTGGAGCTGTCCTACGCGCACGGGGCGGCGGACACGCCGCTCCTCGGCGAGACGATCGGAGCGAACCTCGAGCGCACCGTGGCGCGCTTCCCGGACGCGGAGGCGGTGGTATCCCGGCATCAGGGCATCCGCTTCACATACGCCGAGCTGAACGAGGCGGTGGATCGCCTGGCGCGCGCGCTGATGGCGATCGGACTCCGGCCGGGCGACCGTCTCGGCATCTGGAGCCCCAACTGCGTGGAGTGGCTGATGTTGCAGTACGCCACCGCGAAGGCGGGGGTGATCCTCGTGAACATCAATCCGGCCTATCGCACGACGGAGCTCGAGTACGCACTGAACCAGTCTGGCTGCCGCGTGCTGGTGGCCGCCAGCTCCTTCAAGACCTCCGACTACGAGGCGATGGTCGAGGAGGTGCGCGGCAACCTCCCCGCGCTCGAACGCACGATCTTCCTCGGCACAACCGGCTGGGACGAGCTGCTGGCGCAGGCGGGCGGGGCCTCCGACGACGAGCTCCGCGCCCGGTCCGGCGCGCTCCAGTTCGACGAGCCGATCAACATCCAGTACACGAGCGGCACCACCGGCTTCCCCAAGGGCGCCACGCTCAGCCACCACAACATCCTCAACAACGGCTTCTTCATCGGCGAGTTCTGCCGCTACACGGAAGCCGACCGCGTGTGCATCCCCGTGCCCTTCTACCACTGCTTCGGCATGGTGCTCGGCAACCTCGCGTGCACCACGCACGGCGCCTGCATCGTGCTGCCGGAGGCGGCGTTCGAGCCGCGTTCGGTGCTCGAGACGGTGGAGGCCGAACGCTGCACGAGCCTGTACGGCGTGCCCACGATGTTCATTGCCGAGCTCGACCATCCGGAGTTCGAGAGCTTCGACTACTCCACTCTTCGCACGGGGATCATGGCCGGCTCGCCCTGCCCGGTGGAGGTGATGCGCAAGGTGATCGAGCGCATGCACATGGACGAGGTGACCATCTGCTACGGCATGACGGAGACCTCGCCCGTGTCGACCCAGACCGGCGCCGACGACCCGCTGGAGCGCCGCGTCTCCACCGTGGGTCGGGTGCATCCGCACGTGGAGGTGAAGATCGTCGACCCGATCTCCGGCCAGGTGGTGCCGCGCGGCGAGCCGGGCGAGCTGCTCACCCGCGGTTACTCGGTGATGCTCGGCTACTGGAACGACCCCGAGCGCACCGCCGAGGCGATCGACGGCGCGCGCTGGATGCACACCGGCGACCTTGCGACGATGGACGACGAGGGCTACGTGAACATCGTCGGCCGCTCCAAGGACATGATCATCCGGGGCGGCGAGAACGTGTACCCGCGTGAGATCGAGGAGTTCCTCTACACCCACCCGGACGTGTCCGACGTGGCGGTGATCGGCGTGCCCGACGAGCGCTACGGCGAGGAGGTGATGGCCTGGGTGCAGCTTCGCGACGGCGCCACGTGCTCAGGCGATGACCTCAAGGAGTTCTGCCGCGGCAAGATCGCGCACTACAAGGTGCCGCGCTACGTGAAGCTCGTGGACGAGTTCCCGATGACCATCACCGGCAAGGTGCAGAAGTTCAAGATGCGCGAAGCCGCCGTGGCGGAGCTGGGGCTTCGGGAGGTTGCGACGGCATAGGTCGCAGATGGCAGGTCGCAGGTCGCAGGAAACTGCCTCCTGCGACCTGCGATCCTGCGACCTTCTACGGCGCGTTCCTGGCAGCGCGAATTGCCGCAACCCAGTTCGCGCCGTCAGGTGACCCGTAGCCGGTCGTCTCGTCCCACCCGCTCGTCACCGGCAGGCCGGGCACCGGACCGGGCGTGACCGCCACGCCGTCCCCGTTGTACGAGAACAGCTGGTTGTTCACGAGCTGCCCGCTCACGGCGGTCCCGAAGGTCTGCGGAACCACGTCGCGGTACGCCCCACCGCCGGCCTTGTAGATCAGCGGGTTCAGGGCGCCGAGCGGCGGCTCGGGCGGAGTCGCCTCCGCCTGCTGCTGGTTGGCAAGCGCCACGAGACCAGCCACCTGCGGCGACGCCGCGCTGGTGCCGCCGTACACGTGCCAGCCCACGCGGTCGCGGTTCGGGAAGAACGACGTGTACACGAGCACGCCGCCGTTCACGGCCGCGTTCCACGCGAGGTCAGGCACGCCGCGGGCGTCCACCTGGCTGCCGTTCGTGTCGACGATCGACGAGGCAACGGGGTCCTGGTAGGCCGGACGCGTATAGATCGTGCTCGGCCCACCCCCGGTCGCAGCGGGCAGCCACGACTCGTTCCACACCGGCTCGCTGTTGCCGCCATCGGTCCACGTCCAGTACGGCGCGTTGAAATCGCCGTCAGCCTTGAACGGCGTGTCGCTCGTCGGATCCCAGGTCCAGCCGTACTGGAGCTGCGTGCCGCCCACCGCGGTCACGTACGGGCTCGACGCCGGCCAGCCCACGTTGGGGAAGCCGTAGTAGCGGGTGTCCTTCTGCTGCTTGCTCACGCCGGAGCTGCCGTCGTCGCCAGAGGATGCGAGAACGGTGTCGCCCTTGGCGATCGCGTTCTTGTAGACCTGATCGAACTTCGCGGTCTGCGTCGCTGCGGCGCCGCCGAACGTCTGCTCGGTCACGCCGAAGCTCTGCGAGAAGACCGTGCCAGACGGATATCTGTCGACGGCCGCCTGGATCGCCTTGAACAGGTTCGGGAAACCCTGCACGCCCTCGGTCTCCGCGGGCGGCACGGCGAGCAGCACGATGTGCGCCTCGGGCGCCATCGCGTACGCCCACTCGACGTCGAGGTTGGCCTCACCGGCCCAGCCCTCGGCCGCGTTCGGCCCGGACTGCCCGTTGCCGTTCGCCACGTTGTTGTAGTCGTGGCACCTGCCCGAGCAGACCTGGTCGAAGTTCGGTTTCGGCAGGTCGGGATAGAAGGTGTCGTGGAACACCTGGAGGTCGTTCGCCGCGGTTGGGCTGCCGTAGCTGTCCACGAGCACGATCGTCTGGTGCTGGCCGAGCGTGCCGGCGTCGTGCAGCGACGTGACGTTGTAGGCGTCGCTGATCTGCTGCGGCGTGTAGCAGTGGTAGAACGCGTACACGT
The DNA here is from genome assembly GCA_036378175.1 of Thermoleophilaceae bacterium. Lineage (GTDB taxonomy): Bacteria > Actinomycetota > Thermoleophilia > Solirubrobacterales > Thermoleophilaceae > JAICJR01. Next base: position 76,061 of record DASUWY010000049.1, on the reverse strand, counting down.
GCTCGGGGGCAGGCGTCGTGCAGGCGTCCCCGGCAGCGCTCGGAGTCGCGGCCTTGTCCGGCGCCTCGGCCGCGAGCGGCGTGACGCCGTGCGCGACGGCGTGTCTTGTCCGTGAGTGATGGCGGCTGTGCGTGCGGGCCGTCGCCGCCGGCGCGAGAAGCGCCAGCGATGCGGCAGCGAGCAGCGCAGCCCTGGCTACCCGTACGGGCATGCGTGTCCTCCCTGATGGCTCTTGCGGCGCCCCACAACGTTCGCACCGGGCACCCCGACGGGCGGGCACAGTACATCCGCCGCCGCGATTATTCGAGAGGACCGTGCCCCATTAGGCGCAGCGACGCTCGATTTGCGAGGGTTTTTTCAGCTTTGCGTCAGGTGCCTGACTCGAAGCTTCACCGCAGCGACGTACGCGGGACCGGCGGTCTACGGCAGGAGCTGCTCCATCCGGCACTCCTGCGGCTCCTTGTCCTCGCGCCAGCGCTGGAACTTCGCGCCGTGGCGGATGCGGTGGCCGGTGATGTGGTCGAACGCCACCTCCACCACGAGCTCGGGCCGCAGCCCTTCCCACACGAGCTCCTCGTCGGACTTCCAGCGCGACGGCTCACCGGAGCCGCGCTCATAGGTGCGGTACGGCTCGAGCTTGTCGATCAGCTCGCGTTTTTGCTTGGCGGTGAAGCCCGAGGTGTGGCCCACCACGTGCAGCTGGCCATCGTCGTCGTAGAGGCCGAGGATGAGCGAGCCCACCGTCCCCTCCTCCTTGCCGAAGCGAAAGGCCATCACCACGGTGTCCGCCGTCCGCACTCGCTTGATCTTCATCATCCCGGTGCGCTCGCCGGGGCAGTAGGGAGCGTCCGCCTTCTTCGCGATCACACCCTCGGAGCGACCGGTGAACCACACCTGGGCGGCGTCGGCATCATCGGTGCACGGGGTGAGCTGCACCGGATCCTCGATCGCCGCCGCGAGCCGCTCACGCCGCTCGGCATATGGCAGGTCGAACAGCACCTCGTCCTCCTCCGCCAGCAGGTCGAACGCGACGAAGCCCGCGGGAGTCTGCTCCGACAGAAGCTTCACGCGCGAGGCCGCGGGGTGGATGCGCTGGCTGAGAAGGTCGAACTCCTGGATGCCGTCCACCACAACGATCATCTCGCCGTCGAGCACGAGCCGCCGGCCCGGCAGCTGGAGCACCTGCTCCACCACCTCGGGGAAGTAGCGGTTCATCGGGCGGCCGTTGCGCGACTGGAGCTGGACGTCGTCGCCGTCGCGGAACACGATCGTGCGAAAGCCGTCCCATTTCGGCTCGAAGCGCCAGCCGTCTCCGCCTGGAAGTTCCTTGGCGGGGCGCGCGAGCTGCGGCTTCACAGGGGGCTTCAGTGGAAGGGCCATGGCTTAGGATCCTTGCATGGCCCAGCACGAGGCGACTGTCGCCGAGGAGGAGTACCTCCAGACCATCTACTGGCTGCAGGAGGCGAAGCTCCCGATAACCGGCGCGAACATCGCCCGGGCTATGCAGCTCTCGGCGCCGACGGTGCACGAGATGGTGGGCCGCCTCGAGGCGGACGGCTACGTGCACCGCAAGGAGGACAAGTCACTCGAGTTCACCGAGTCAGGACACGAGCATGCCTCGGCCATCGTCCGCCGGCACCGCCTGATCGAGCGCTTCCTAACCGACGTGCTCGGCATCCCGTGGCACGAGGTGCACGAGGAGGCGGAACGGCTCGAGCACGCGATGTCGCCCGTGCTCGAGGAGCGGATGCTCGCCGCCATAGGCGACGCCACCACGTGCCCGCACGGTCACCCGATCATCGAGGGAGTGCGCGAGGAAGGCGTGCCCCTTGCCGACGTGCAGGAGGGCGCGAGTGTGCGCATCCTCCGCTTCGAGAACGAGGCCGAGGACCTGCTGCTCTATCTCAAGGAAGCGGGTCTCTACCCGGGCCTCGAGGGCGAGCTCGCGTCGTCCGGCGAGGACGAGGTGGCGGTGCAGGCCGGCGGCCGCACCCATGCCGTCACCCGCAGCGTGGCCGAGACCGTGTCGGTGATCGCGGACCCCTCGCCTCCCCCGCGCACCGTCCTCCCGGACAAGCTGGTGCTCACCAAGGACCGCTTCGGCCGCTAGCCGGCTAGGCCGGCGGCGGCTGCACCGGCGGCACCATCGCCGGCAGGCTGCGGCGCGCGAGCAGGTCGAAGTAGAGGAGCGTGAGTATCAGCGCCTGGAAGGGCGCGGTGAACGCGGACGCGATGATCTCGCCCGCGAGCGAGATCGCCGAGCTGTCGGCCGAGCTCGCCCAAGCGTTGAATGGCAGCTGTATGAGCGTTGCCGGGATTCCCGCGGCCACCGTCGCGAACACCACGAGCCCGAACACCCGCCACCAGGACCCCCTCACGAGCTCGGCGCTCCGCTCGAGCGCCGCAGCTCCGCGGCGCCCATCCACCACCACCGCCTGCGGCGTGAAGTACCAGCGCACCAAGAGCCAGAACCCCGGCAGGATCAGCAGGATGAACCCGAGCACCACGCCCGCCGCCGCGATGAGCACCGCGAGGAAGATGGGGCGAAAGGCCTCGAGCCCGCTAGTGATGGCCTGCCGTGGATTGGGCCGCCGGCCGTCCGCCACGGCGAGCAGCGCGTGGATCACCATCGCCGTCACAAGGGGGCCGATGAGCAGATAGCTCTGCGCCAGCAGAACACCGGCCACGGCAGCGGTGCCCGTCCGCCGATAGCCGCCGCTCAGCTCGCCGAGGCCAAGCCCGGAGACGATCAGCTCGACCGGCACCACCACCGCCGCGCCGATCGCGATGAAGGCCGTGAAGTTGCGCGAGTAGGCGTTGAAGGCGTCGCCGAAGAGGCCGCCGATGTCGCGAGGGCGAAGTAGGTCGAGCCGCGGCGCGTCCGTCACGCGGCGGCGTCCGCCACGCCGCGGTATGCCTCGGCCAGCCGGGAGACGCCCTCGTCGATCTCCGCCGGCGTCACGCCCGAGTAAGCGATGCGCAGCGTGTTCTGCCCACCCTCGATCAGGAAGTCCGTGCCCTTCACGAACACGAGGCCGCGGTCGCGCGCGTTCTCGAAGAGCACGTCCACGTCGCTGCCCTCCGGCAACTCGACCCAGAGGAAGTAGCCACCGTCCGGCTCCACGAACTTCGCCTCCGGGAGCTCCCGGCGCAGCGCGCTAGCGAGTGCGTCGCGCCGCTCGCGCAGCGCGTTCTTCACCGTCTCGATCGAGCTTTCGATCGCGCCCGAGCGGCAGAACTCCGTGACGATCGCCTGGGACACCATGCTCGGCGAGATGTAGGTCTCGGTGGCGAGCTTCACGATCGCCCCGATCACCGGCTCTGGACCGACGAGGTAGCCCACGCGTATGCCGGGGCAGACCGTCTTCGAGAACGAAGACGCGTACACCACCTTGTCGGCGCGGTCCATCGACAGCATGGTGGGGAGTCGCTCGCCCTCGAAGCGAAGCTCGATGTAGGGGTCGTCCTCGAAGATCACGAAGTCGTACTGCTCGGCGAGCTCGAGCAGCCGGCGCCGCTTGTCGAGCGACAGCGTGTAGCCCGCGGGGTTCTGGAAGTTCGGAATCACGTGCGCGAGCTTCGGCCTGAGGCCCTCCTCGAGGGCCGCCGCCAGCGCCTCCACATCGATGCCGTCCGGCTCGAGGGGGATCGCCAGCACCTGCGCCCCCAGCTTCTGGAGCGACAGCAGTGTGCGGTCGTACGTGGGCGCCTCAACCACCACCACGTCGCCGGGGTCCACCATCAGCTCGAAGAGGAATGCGTCCGCCTGCATTGACCCGTTCGTCGTGACCACGCGCTCGACCGGCACCGACTGCCTCTCGGCGATCCACTCGCGCAGCGGGGGATAGCCGACGGCGGTGCCATAGCCGAACGCTCCGGCGGGATCGCCGCGCAGAGCGCGCTCGGCGGATTGCGCGAGCTCGTCGACCGCGATGATGTCGAGCGACGGCGCGCCGCGCGCGAACGAGATCAGCTTCTGCTCAGCCATGCGCGGACTCACGATAACGAGAGTCCGCGCATGACGATCCGTTGAGTGGCTGTCAGCCGGTGAAGCGCGGCGCGGTGTGGCGGTGCGGCTTCGCGACCGCGCAGCGCGTGACGGTGCGGCTGATCGTCGTCACCTGGCCGGTGGCACTGGTGGCGACTATCCGCAGCCGTGTGCGGTGACCGAGCTTCTTCGGGTTGATCTTGAGCGTGAACGACGTCCTCGTGGTCGAGATCAGCCGCTTCTTCCCAAGGAACACCCGGACGCGCTTGGCCGCGCCCACCGTGGACACGTGCACGCGGATGCGGAACGTCTTCGCCACGCACGCGCGGCGCACGCCCGCCACGGCCACCTTCGGTGCGCACTTGTTCACGGTGTCCACGGCGACCGTGCCCGTGTGGTGCGTCGCCTCCTGGTAGCCGGCGGCGTCGCCAGCCCAGTACTCGAGCGAGTGCGTGCCGTTCGGGACCGTGATCGCGACGTTGCCCGACGCGTCCGCTGCCGCGACCTGCTCGGCGCCGCCGTCGACCTTGTAGTGAACGTTGAGTGCCGACTTGAATCCCGTGGCATCGGCCGCGTGGACGACCACCGTGGAACTCGTACTGCAACCCGTCGGCAGCGTGGCGGCCGAGGCGGGAGCGCCAACCGGCTGCCAGTCCGGTGCCTGGTCCGAGTTCGAGTTGTCCGGCGTGCTCACCTGATGGTTGCCCGTGCCGTCGGGGGCCACAGTCCAGACGGTCTGCTGGTTGATGAGCGGACCGGGGGAGCCGTTGTAGTACTGGTAGACGATCTGCGTGCCGTCCGGCGACCACGCCGGGAACCAGTCCTCATGCGATCCGGGCTGGCCGTAGTCGAGGTCCGGCGTGGTGACGGCGTGCGCTCCCGATCCGTCGGCGTTCGCGACCCAGATCTGGAACGCTCCGGACTGCGAGTTCGCCGGGACCTTCGCGAACACGAGCCGCGTTCCGTCCGGGGACCAGTTCGGGTAGTCGTCGTGCCCGTCGCCGTTGCTGACGTCCTGCGGCACTCCGCTGCCGTCCGCGCTCCCCACGAGGAGCCGCCCCGCGGCGAGGTCGGTAAATGCGATTCGCGTTCCGTCCGGGGACCAGTTGGGATGCCCGAAGTCGCTGTCAACCGGTGCCGTGAACACGGCGTGGGCGCCGGTGCCGTCCGCGTTCATCACCCAGATGTCCTCGCTGTTGGTGCTGGAGTTCACGCGCACGAATGTGATCTGCGTGCCGTCGGGCGACCACGCGGGCTGGGAGTCGTTGTTTGCCGGATTGTTGGTCACGTTGTGCTGTCCGGAGCCGTCCGCGTTCATCACCCAGATCTGGCCCACGTTGCTGTCGACGCGGACGAACGCGATCTTCGTTCCGTCGGCCGACCATGCGGCGTCGAAGTCGATGCTCGCCGTGTTGTCGATGTTCACCTGCGCGCTGCCGTCCGGGTTCATCGTCCAGATCTGGTCGACCGGCGCCGCGCCGCCCCGCGGCTGGAGAGACGGGAGCTGCTGCTGCGGCCACCCGCCCGAGGCGAGCCGATTGGCAGAGCCGATCCCTGCCACGAAGTTCGCGCGGTCGAAGACGATCTTGCCGTTGGCGCCAGGGAACGCGGCGTGCGCGGGGCGCACGAAACAGGCCAGAAGCAGGGCGGCGCCAAGCGCGACCAGCAGGGCAGAGCGAAGGGACAGTGGACGGGCCAAGGGAACCTCCAGTAGGGGCCAACGCGAGTGCTATCTCCCTACCACGGGGGCGGCCGTACCGCAAGCTGGGGGTGAGCGGCGGCCGGTGAAGCGCGGCTAGGAGACGGCGGCCTTGGCCAGCTCGGTGGCAATCTCCGCCACCTCGGTGGGCGTGCGCCCGACCCTCACACCGCACGCCTCGAGCGCCTCGGCCTTCGCCGCCGCGGTGCCCTTCGAGCCGCTCACGATCGCGCCGGCGTGTCCCATCGTCTTGCCCTCCGGCGCGGTGAAGCCCGCGATGTAGCCCACCACCGGCTTCGACACGTTGTCGGCGATGAACTTCGCGGTGAGCTCCTCCTCCTCGCCGCCGATCTCGCCGCACATCACGATCACGTCGGTCTCGGGGTCCTGCTCGAACAGAGTGATCACGTCGATGAAGGACGAGCCCGGCACGGGGTCGCCACCGATCCCGACGATCGAGGAGTTGCCGAGGCCGCGTTGGGCCAGCTCGTTGCCGATCTGGTAGGTGAGCGTGCCCGAGCGCGACACGAGCCCCACGTTGCCCTCTGAGAAGAAGTGCGCCGGGATGATCCCCACGTTGGCCTTCCCGGGCGACAGTACGCCCGGGCAGTTCGGCCCGATCAGGCGCGTGGTCTCGCTGCGCTTGATGTGCGTGTACACGCGCAGCATGTCGTGCACCGGGATGCCCTCCGTGATGCAGACGATCAGCGCGATACCCGCCTCGGCCGCCTCCAGGATGGAGTCGGCGGCGAAACGCGGCGGCACGAAGATCATCGCCGTGTTCGCGCCGGCCTGCTCCACGGCGTCGCCGATCGTGTTGAACACGGGGATGCCCTCAACGTCGAGCCCGCCCTTGCCCGGCGTCACGCCGGCCACGACGTCGGTGCCGTAGCGCTTGTTGTTGAGGCCGTGGAAGCTGCCCTCGCGTCCGGTCAGACCGGTCACGACGAGCTTCGTCCCCTTGTCGACCAGGATGCTCATGAGTTCGCGAGCTCCACTACCCGATCTGCCGCGCCCAGCATCGTCTCCTCGATGTGCACGTTGGGGAGGTCCGCCTCGGCGAGGATCTTGCGCCCCTCCTCGTCGTTCGTGCCGTCGAGCCGCACCACGAACGGCACCTTGGGCTGAAGCTGCTTGAACGCGGTCACGAGCCCGTTCGCCACCTCGTCGCAGCGGGTGATCCCGCCGAAGATGTTGAAGAGCACGGCGGTGACCTTCTCGTTGGAGAGGATCACCTCCACGGCGTTCACGATCGCGTCGGCCTTGGAGCCGCCGCCGGCATCGAGGAAGTTCGCCGGCTCGCCGCCGGCCTGCGCCACCACGTCCAGAGTGGACATCACGAGACCCGCACCGTTGCCGAGGATGCCGATGTTGCCGTCGAGCTTCACGAACGTGAGCCCGCGCTCCCGCGCCATCTGCTCCTGCGGATCCTCGGCGCTCAGGTTGCGCATCTCGGCGGTGTCCTTGTGCCGGTAGAGCGCGTTGCCGTCGATCGTGACCTTGGAGTCGAGTGCCACCACCTGGCGGTCCTTGGTGATGAGCAGCGGATTCACCTCCACGAGCACGGCGTCCTCTGCGACGAACATCTCGTACAGCCTTCCGAGCATCGCGCCGACCGGCGCCACCACGTCGTCTGCGATCTGCGCCTCGAAAGCAAGCTTGCGGCCGTAGAAGTCGCGGAAGCCCAGCAGCGGATCGATGTGCTCGATCGCGATCGCGCTCGGGTCCTCGTCTGCAACAGCCTCGATATCCATGCCGCCCTTGCGCGACAGCATCGCCATCGGCCTGCGAGCGGTGCGGTCCAGCAGGATCGCCGCGTAGTACTCCTCGTCGATCTCCGATGCCTTCTCGATGTAGAGCTCGTGGACGGTGAAGCCCTTGATGTCCATCCCGAGGATCGCGTTGGCGTTCTCCTCGAGCTCGGCCCTGTTCCTCGCGAGCTTCACGCCGCCCGCCTTGCCGCGGCCCCCAATCAGAACCTGCGCCTTCACCACAACGGGGTAGCCGAGCTCCTCGCCGGCCGCCACGGCCTCTTCCACGGTGGAAGCGGGCTTGCCCTCAGGCACCGGCACGCCGTGCTTCGCGAAGAGCTGTTTTCCCTGATATTCGAGAAGGTCCATAACTTCCTAGAATGTCCCGCCCGCCGCCCGCCGGGGCGCGAGACCCTATCGCAAGCTTCTGCCAAGGAGAGCAGTGCCACTACCCAAAGACGTCCGCTTCGTGAGCTTCGACTGCTACGGCACCCTTATCGACTGGGAGTCGGGCGCTTTCGACGCGTACCAGAAGGAAGCCGACCGAGAGGGCTTCACCATCGACCGGAGCGTGCTGATGCCGCTGTTCCTGGACATCCAGCACGAAATTCAGGGCGGCTCCTACGAGCTCTACGCGGAGGTCCTGAGGCGGACGGCAGTGCGGTCAGCCAAGGAGATGGGCTGGGACCTCGAGCCCTCGCGCTCCAACTTCCTGCCGAACAGCGTGCCCGCGTGGCCCGCCTTCCGTGAGACCAACGCGCAGCTCGAGCGCTTCGCCAAGAAGTTCGACATCGGGATCCTGTCGAACATCGACGACAAGCTGCTCGGCGCCACACGGAGGCATTTCCGCGTGGACTTCGACCTCGTGGTCACCGCGCAGCAGGTGCGCAGCTACAAGCCGGATCCCGCCCACTTCAAGGAGTGCCAGCGCCGGATCGAAGGCAAGAAGGGCTGGGTGCACATCGCGAGCGGCTACCACGCCGACGTGGAGCCGTGCATCAAGGCGAAGATCCCCGTGATCTGGGTGAACCGCCACGGCGACCCTCTCGAGGCCGGCCAGAAGAAGCCGGATGCCGAGGTGAAGACGCTGCGCGACGCCGCCAAGCTCCTGGGCGTGGCGTAACCGTGAAGGCGGTCGCCGTCCATCCGGACGCGATCGTGGTCACGAGCCTGATCTGGCAGACCAACGCAACGGCGATCCGCGCCGGCGGCGAGACGCTCCTGGTGGACTCGCCCTACTTCCCGGAGGAGCTCGAAGCGCTGCCCCCGCTGCTCCGGCAGGCGGGCTTCGAGCCGAACGCCCTGTTCGCCACCCACGCCGACTACGACCATGTGCTTGGACGTTTCGCCTACCCCGATCTGACACTGGGCGTGGGCGACCCGACGATGGAACGCATCCGTGCCTTTCCGGGCGAGGCGCAGCGAGAGCTGAGGGACGAAGACGCGCGCAACTATGTGGTGCGGCCGGCGCCGCTCGCCCTCGCCGGGATGCAGTCGCTGCCGGTGCCGGGCTACGTGGAGCTCGGCGATCAGGAGCTCGAGCTCCATCCGGCGGACGGCCACACGAGTGACGGCACGGCGCTGCTCGCCCGTTTCGCGGATCTGCTGATCTGCGGCGATTACCTCTCGCCGGTGGAGATCCCGTGGATCTCGAACGGCGGCTCGGTGGCGGACTACCGCGCCACGCTCGCGCGCCTCGCGCCGCTCGTGGATTCGGTGGAGCTGGTGGTGCCGGGCCACGGTCCGCCCCAGCGGCGCGACGCGGCGCTGCGCATCCTCCACGAGGATGCGGATTACCTCGACGCACTCCAGCGCGGGGAGGAGCCGCCGGTGCTGCCCGAGGGCCGCGACACGCCGCGCCAGCGGGAGATCCACGCCGAGAATCTGACGACGCTGGGATAAATCGTCCAGTTGGGCTCAAGGTGTGGCGCGGGCGCGCCGATACCGTGCTCGATGAGTCGTCGCACCCTCCTGCTGGCCCTCCTCGCCATTCCGGTCTTCTTCCTGGCCGCGATTCCCGCTACCGCCAAGAAGGCGAAGGCCTCGAAGGCGCCGGTGGTGAAGTCGATTCACCCCCTCAAGCTGAAGATCGGCGACAAGCTCACGATCCACGGCAGCGGCTTCATCAAGGGCCGCCACAAGGACACGGTGGTGTTCATGGGCGCCGGCAAGCGCGTGGTGTGGGTGAAGGCCGACAAGGCCAGCACGAAGACCATCACGGTCACGCTCCCCACGAAGCTCGCCGTGCTGCTCTCGGACAAGAGCGGCGCCCAGAAGCCCACCCGGCTGCTCGTGCGCGTGATCGCGCGCAGGTCAGGCCGCGCGTTCACGAAGCGCGCGAAGTCGCCGATCGTGTCCCCCAACGCGAGCATCCAGTCCGGCACGCCGCAGGCTGAGCCCTGCCCCGGCTACAGCAACGCGAACGCGGACAGCGACGGCGACATGCTCAGCAACGGGCTCGAGCTCGCCCTCGGCACGAATCCCTGCAAGGCGGACAGCGATGGCGACGGCGTGAGCGACGGTTACGAGTACCAGGCGGCGCTCGACCTCAACCGCAACGCGAACTCGAGCGCGATCCCGTGGCCCTCGGCCAGCAAGCGCCCCTACCCGAACCCGCTCGATCCGAGCGACGCGAACACCGACTTCGACGGCGACTCACTGACCCTCTTCGAGGAGTACGAGGCCTCCTTCGCCTGGGCGCTCGGGATCGATCCCGCGCACAAGCTCCAGACCTTCCTTCCCTACCCGCCGAACCCGAACCCGTACAACGACGTGATGGTCGTGTCCTACAGCGACGGCGACCAGACGACGAACCCGACCGCGCAGGGCAACCCGATCGGCGATCCCACGGGCCCCGCGGCGCCGTGCTCGCCCGGCCAGGGCCCCACCACGCAGAGCGGCTTCGACGTGAACGGCAACGGCACGGCCGGCGACAACGGCGACGTGCTCAGCTACCAGGCCGCCGGCGGCTCCTTCGTCGACTCGGCCACCACGCCGCTCGGCTGGATGAACTCCTTCAACCAGAACGGCGGAGCCGACTGCTTCCTGAGCGACGACGAGAAGGACATCGACGGCGACGGCCTCTCGAACTTCACCGAGGCGCACGGGCCGCTGTCAGGCCAGAAGTGGTGGAACTCGCTGGTGCCGAAGGACGGCAACTATCCGGTGAGCTACGACGGCACCAACTGGCTGAACGCCGACAGCGACGGCGACGGCATCCTCGACGGCTCGGACGACCAGGACCACGACGGCTACACCAACATCGAGGAGTCGCTCCCGCAGGGCGGCGCCGAGAACCCCGAGCAGTCGCAGTCGCTCTGGCACTACCCGGTGGAGAACGTCTATCCGAACGTGAACGCGTTCAACCCGTGCCTGCCGAACATCATGTCGCCGGCCTGCCCGCGGCACCCCGGCGTGGGTGACACGTACGCGCCGATCCCGGCGGACAGCCCGCAGGCCACGTTCAACACCTGGCCGCGGCCGGCTCCCTAGCCGCTAGCGGAACAGCATCACGAGCCCCACCAGCCCGGGCGCGATCACCAGGGCCGGCAGGAAGTTCCCCACCTTCACGTCCTTCAGGGCGAGGAGCTTCAGCGAGATGCCGATGATGAGCACGCCGCCGGCGCTCGTGAGCGCGGCCAGTGCCTCGCCTCCCTCGGGCAGGACGTCCTTGAACAGGCCGGCCCCGAGCGACAGCGTTCCCTGGATCACCAGCACGGTGCCCGCGGCCAGCGCCACGCCCCAGCCGAGCGTGGAGGCAAGGGCGATCGAGGCGAAGCCGTCCAGCATCGCCTTCGTGGCGAGCGCCTGGTAGTCGCCGGTCAGCCCGTTCTGGATCGAGCCGACCACGGTGAGCGGCCCCACGCAGAAGAGAAGGCTGGCGGTGACGAACGCTTCGCTCACCGTGGAGTGCCGGCCACGCGACACCGCTCGCTGGATGCGGTCACCGAACGACTGGAGGGCCCGCTCGATCCCGATCGCCTCGCCCACCAGCCCGCCGAGCAGCACTCCGCCGAGCACATACAGCGAGTTCGTGTCCCGCCACGCGAGCGCGAGGTCCACGCCTATGACGAGCGTGACCAGGCCGAGCCCCGCCATCACGCGCTCCTGGAGCGAGCCGGGAAGGCGGCTCCCCACGAGCGTGCCGATGAGCGTGCCCAGTAGAACGGTGCCTACGTTGATGAACGTGCCGGTGAGCAACCGGCGCGAGACCCTACCCGCCGCTCGACCGTGAGCGCCGCGACGGCGGCGGCGACGAGGAAGGCCCCGCCCGCTACGAGCATTGCCGTCCGCAGGCCCGGGATGAACGCCCCGCTGCCCACGAGCGTGCCGAGCAGCGCCACGCCGATGGCCCCACCCGCCTGGCGGCCGGCGTTGAGCACCCCGGATGCGATGCCTGCGCGTTCCGCAGGCGCGGCGGCGATGGTGGCGGCTGTGGCGGCCGGCATCGTGAACGCCATGCCGAAGCCGGCGGCCACGAGCGGCGGCACCAGCAACACATAGTTCGTTCCGGCGCCGGCGATCACCAGCCCGGTGAGGCCGGCGCCGCCGAGCACGAGGCCGGTGATCATCGGGATTCGGTGGCCCACGCGCGCCATTACCCGGCCGGACAGGGCGGAGGACAGCGCAACGAACAGCCCCTCGGGCAGCAGCGCCAGCCCGGTGTCGAGCGCCGACCAGCCGCGCACGTGCTGGAAGTAGAGGCTCATGACGAACAGCTGGCCGTAGAACCCCAGGTTGATGGCGAGCCCCACGAAGCTCGCGCCGGAGAAGGTCTCGTTGCGGAACAGGCTGAGTGGCAGCATCGGATGCCGCGTGTGCCGTTCCTGCAGCACGAATGCCACTCCCAGCGCAAGCGAGGCGACCAGGGGCGCGGGCGCCCGCTCGATCACGCCCAGCGTGAACAGGCTGAGGCCCGCGATGGCCAGCAGCTGGCCCGCGGGGTCGAACCCTGCGCCCGTGCGCTCCCCCGCCGGCGGAAGGTGATGACGTGACAGCGCCAGCCCGAGGGCGCCCACAGGCAGGTTGAGCAGGAACACCGCCCGCCAGCTCAGGGCCGCCACGAGCACGCCGCCGATCACCGGCCCGGATGCGGCCGCGATGCCCGCCACCGCGCCCCAGGTGCCCACGGCTCGCGCCCGCTCGCGCGGGTCGTGGTAGACGGCGCGGAGCAGCGCCAGCGAGCTGGGCACGAGCAGGGCGGCGCCGAGCCCCTGCACGACGCGCGCGCCCACGAGCAGTCCCACCGACGGTGCCGCGGCGCACGCGGCGGAGGCGATGGTGAAGAGGAGAAGCCCGGCCTGGAACACGTGGCGCCCGCCGAGGCGATCGCCCAGCGAGCCGGCGGACAGGAGCAGGCCCGCGAACACCAGCGTGTAGGCGTCCACGACCCACTGGAGGCCGCTCACGCCGCCGCCCAGGTCGTGCCCGAGCGCCGGCAGCGCGACGTTCACGACGGTGGCGTCGAGGATCACCATGAAGTAGCCGAGGCAGATTGCGATCAGCGGCATGTGACGCATTCTCGGGCCGGGACGTTTCGTTTCGAGACGAAATGTCACGGAAATATCCTTACCCGGGTGCAAGGCGACACCGACATCGCGAAGGTCGCGTCGCTCATGGCGGATCCCGCGCGCGCGAAGATCCTGCTCGCGCTCGGCGACAACCGCGCGCTCGCCGCGAGCGTGCTCGCGGATGAGGCGGGCGTGGCGGCGTCCACGGCCAGCTCGCATCTCAAGAAGCTCGTGGACGGCGGCTTCCTCTCCCTCGAGAAGCACGGCCGCCACCGCTACTACCGGCTCGCCGGGCCGCACGTGGGGCAGCTGCTCGAGGCGCTCGCGCGCGTGGCGCCGCCGGCGCCCGTGAAGTCCCTGAAGGAGGGCACGCGAGCGCAGGCGGTGCGCTTCGCGCGCACGTGTTACGACCACCTGGCCGGCAGGCTCGGCACCGAGCTCATGGCCTCGATGCTCGAGCGCGGGCTGCTCGAGGGCGGCGACGGCACGTTCGACCCCGCGCGCGCGAAGCAGGACCGGCTGTCGGCGCCCGGCTGGGACGTGGACTACCGCCTCACGAAGCGAGGCATCGGCGCGCTCGCCGATTTCGGCGTGCATCTCGACGAGCTACCGGCACGCCGCCGGCTGGTGCGCTACTGCATCGACTGGAGCGAGCAGCACCACCACCTGGCGGGCGCGCTCGGAGCGGCCATCGCCGATCGCACCTTCGAGCTCGGATGGGTGAGGCGTGCCGACAACACGCGCGCGGTTCATCTCACGGACGAGGGGATCGACGGGTTGCGGGAGACCTTCGGGGTGGCGCTACTTGATGACGGCGATCGTGTCGCCGGTCGACACTGATCCGCCAACCGAGATGTTCAGCTCTTCAACCGTGCCGGCGGCCGGCGCCGTGATCTCGTTCTCCATCTTCATAGCCTCGATCACGGCGATGAGAGCGCCCTCTTCCACCTCAGCGCCCTTCTCCACCTCCACCTTGAGCACCGTTCCCTGAATCGGGGAGATCAGCTCGCCGGGCGCTCCGCCGCCGCCGGACTTCGAGCGCTCGCGACGCTTGGGCGCCTTCGCTCCCGCGGCTGCCGGAGCCGAACCGTTTGCCACGCCGCCCAGCGCGGCGCCGATCACCTTCACGTCGAAGCGCTTGCCGGACACCTCCACCGCGTACTCGCGCTCCACCTTCGCGTCCTCATCCTCCTGGGCGGCGGGTGCAGGAGTGTCGTACGGGAGCTGCTTCAGCCACTCCTTGCTCTCCATGAGGTCGCGGCAGGTCTCGCCGCCTCGCCACTGCTCGGTGTCGAGCAGCGCGATGTGGAACGGGATGAGCGTTTTCAGCCCTTCCACCTTGTACTCGTGAAGGGCGCGGATCATCCGCCGCGTGGAGGCCTCGCGGTCCACGTCCCAGACGATCAGCTTGGCGATCATCGGGTCATACAGCGGGAGCACCTCGTAGCCCTCCTCGGCGCCCGAGTCCACGCGCACGCCGGGTCCCGACGGCTCGATGTAGGAGCCGATCTTTCCGGGCGCTGGGGCGAAGTTCTTCGACGCATCCTCGGCATTGATCCGGCACTCGATCGCGTGGCCGCGGATCTCGATGTCCTCCTGCTTGAAGGCGAGCTCCTCGCCGGCGGCGATCTTCACCTGTTCGCGCACGATGTCGATGCCGGTGACCATCTCGGTCACGCAGTGCTCCACCTGCACGCGCGTGTTCATCTCGAGGAAGAAGTACTCGTCGCCCTGGAGGAGGCCCTCGATCGTCCCGGCGGAGCGGTAGCCCACGGCGCGCGCGGCCTCGGTGCCGATCTTGCCGATGCGCTCACGCAGCTCGGGCGTGACCGCCGGCGCGGGGCTCTCCTCGATCACCTTCTGGTGGCGGCGCTGCACCGAGCAGTCGCGCTCGAAGAGATGCACCACGTTGCCATGCGCGTCCGCCAGCACCTGCACCTCCACGTGCCGAGGGTCCGGCAGGTAGCGCTCGATGTACACGGTGGGATCGGAGAAGAACTTCTCGCCCTCGCGCGAGGCGCCCTCGAACGCCTTCTCGAGCTCCGACTCGGATTCCGCCACGCGGAAGCCCTTCCCGCCTCCGCCGCCCGCGGCCTTGATCGCCACGGGGTAGCCCACCGTCTCGTCGATGATCTTGGCGGCCTCCGCCGCCGTCTCCACCGGATCGGTGGTGCCCGGGACGATCGGCACGCCGGCGTGCCGCATCAGCTCGCGCGCCTTGGTCTTCGAGCCCATGGCGTCGATCGCATCGGGTGGCGGCCCGATGAACACGATCCCCGCCTCCTCGCACGCGCGCGCGAAGCGCGCATTCTCGGCGAGGAAGCCGTAGCCGGGGTGGATCGCCTCGGCGCCGGACTTCTGGGCGACCTCGATGATCTTCTCCACCACGAGATAGCTCTCGTTGGCGGGCCCGGGGCCGAGAAGGAAGGCCTCATCGGCGCGCCGGGCATGGGGCGCGTCACGGTCCGGCTCGGAGTACACGGCCACGCTTCCGATGCCGAGCTCCTCGAGCGTCCGCATCACGCGAATGGCGATCTCGCCGCGGTTTGCAACCAGCACCTTGCTGAACATCGGCGCGGAAGGTTATGCGACGAGCGCATGGCGGGGGCGCAGGGGGCCCCCGCCATGCCGAACCTGATCTAGAGCGTGCTCCAGTACAGACCCTGGAAGCGGCACTTGCCGGGCGAACCGGGTGGGTTCACGTGCACTGGGAAGAGGCCCCAGAACTGAGCGCCACTGGGCGCGAGCACGCCGCTTGTGATGCTGCTGTACTCGATGTTCGTGTTGGGAGTGGTCGCCGTGGACGACCGCAACACGACGTTGGTGTTTGCAGGCTCGTCCTCGGTCTCAGGCCCGCCGTCGAGCGCGAAATGATCCTCCGTGCTCCGCACTTGAAGCGTGGCAGCGTCGGTGCCGCCGTTGTTGATGTCGCAGAGCACGTTCAGGGTGAACGGGCCGATCGTTGCGATGTCCTTCCCAGCGGGCGCGTTCGGCCCGATCGTCATGTCGAAATGCGTCGCATACGCGAGCTCACCAGCCGTGGACGCGGTGTCGGCCGACGATGCGTGCTGCGCGTTGACGGCGTTCGTGGCGTTCGTGGCGTTCGTGGCGTTGGTGGCGTTCGGGACCGTGCCGAGCGAGCCGAGCTTGAGGTCTTTCCCGCTCAGCGACCCGTTCTTGATGTCCGCGCCCGTGAGCGAGTTGTTCTTGACCTTCGAGCTGGTCACAGCGTTCTTCTTCAGCTGCTTGTTGCCGACGCTGTTCTTCGGCAGGTTCAGCGCCGCGTAACCGGTTCCGCCCAGCGCGACGAACAGCGCGATGAGCGAAAGCACGAATGCCGGCGAGGGCCGGCGAAAGCGAAGGGAGCTCATAAAAGGGACCTCCTCCTTTGGAGATCAGGGGGCCAGTGTCAGAAAGCTAACTATCACGCGGGGACGGATTGCGCTATTCGCCTCAATGCACGCTTTTTCGGGCCGATTATCGGGACGATGGCTGGGCAATCCAGACGCATCGGCGTACCCAAACTCGGCCTGCTGGCGCGCTTCACCCTGCTCAGCCTGCTGGTCACCGCCCTGCTCGGGGTGGCGCTGGCGGCCACTCTCGAGTCGCAGATCCGCGGCCGGGCGATTGAGGACGCGGCGCAGTCCGCGAAGCTCGTCGCGCGCTTCGGGATTCAGCCGCAGCTTTCGCCCGCCGCTCTCAGCCAGGGCCTGAGCCCCGAGGCGGTATCGGCGCTCGACGGCCTCTTGCGCGGCGGCTACTCGGGCGGCTCGATCGTCTCGATCGCGGTGAAGAACCGGCGCGGCATGATCGTCTATTCGAACCGCCACGCGGAGATCGGGCGGACGCTCGCCCACGACGCCTTCCGCGCGGCGATGAAGGGCACGACCGTGGCCCAGATCGTGCACGACATGAACGAGCGGCCCTACCGCGAGAAGCTGGTCGAGACGCACGCGCCGCTGCGCCTCCGCGGGCCCGGCACCCCGCCCGACGGCGTGTTCGAGATCTACACCCGCTGGGCCCCGGTGGCCGCAACCATCAGGCGGGACACCACGCGGCTCTACCTGGTGCTCGGCGTGGGACTGCTGCTGCTCTATGGGGCTCTCTTCCGGATCGTGCTGAAGGCGTCGCAGCGCCTGCGCCGTCAGGCGGAGGCGAACGAGCACCAGGCCCGGCACGACTCACTCACCAGCCTGCCCAACCGCGCCTGGTTCTACGAGCAGACGCAGGAGCTACTGCGCATGCACAGGGGCTCGACCGCCGTGATGGTGATGGACCTCGACCGCTTCAAGGAGGTGAACGACACGCTCGGCCACCACGCCGGCGACCTCCTCCTGCAGGCCGCAGCAGAGCGCGTGCGCCGCGCGGTGCGGGAGTCGGACGTGGTGTCGCGCCTCGGCGGCGACGAGTTCGCGGTGGTGCTGCCCGGTGCTTCGCGTGAAACGGCGGCCGAGGTGGCGGCGCGCGTGCGCTCGGCGCTCGAGGAGCGCTTCAGCGTGAGCGGCGCCACGGTGGACGTGGAGGCGAGCATCGGCATCGCTCTCCACCCCGAGCATGCCGGCGACGTGGCCACGCTCCTCCAGCGCGCGGACATCGCGATGTACAAGGCGAAGGAGACGCACGCAGGGCACACCTTCTATTCGGAGGCGCTCGACCACGGCCATCCAAGCCAGCTCTCGCTCCTCGGCGAGCTGCGGCAGGCGATCGAGCGCGAGGAGCTCATCCTTCACTATCAGCCGAAGGCGGCCCTCGGGAGCGGGACGGTGAGCCACGTGGAGGCGCTCGTGCGCTGGCAGCGGCCCGAGCACGGGATGGTCCCGCCGAACGAGTTCATCCCGCTTGCCGAGCACACGGGGTTGATCAAGCAGCTCAGCGCCTACGTGCTGGACACCGCGCTGCGCCAGCTGCGCTCCTGGCTCGACGTGGGCCTCGACCTCAGCGTGGCCGTGAACCTGTCCGCCCGCAACCTGCTCGAGGCGGACCTGCCGGATCAGATCTCGCATCTGCTGCTCGCGCGCGGCGTGCCTGCCGAGCGCCTCGTGATCGAGATCACCGAGAGCACCATCATGGGCGACCCGGAGCGTGCGCTCGCCGTGCTCGCGCGGCTGAGTGAAATGGGGATCCGCCTCTCGATCGACGACTTCGGCGTCGGCTACTCATCGCTGTCCTACCTCAAGCGGCTGCCCGTCGACGAGATCAAGATCGACCGCTCCTTCGTCGCAAATATGGACGACGACGAGAACGACGCGTTCATCGTCCGCTCGACGATCGACCTCGGCCGCAACCTCGGCCTCAACGTGGTTGCGGAGGGCGTGGAGACAGAGGCCGTCTGGGACGAGCTCGGGGAGCTCGGCTGCGACTACGCACAGGGCTGGTTCCTCGGGCGGCCGATGCCGGCCGCCGACCTGGCGGGATGGCTCGGGTCCTACGCAGCGAGGGTGGAGCGGTGAGGCGCGCGGCGGTGATGCTCGCGGCTCTCGCGTGGCTGGCGCTGGCCGGCTGCGGAGGGTCGGAGGGTGCGCGCACCGCGCCGGCGCGCCACGCGGCTGCGAGTCGCGGTGCCGTCCCCACCCCAACCGTGAGGTTCACGGGGCCGAAGGTCGTCCACGCGGGCTCGCCGATCAAGGTCTTGGTGGTGCTCGGCCATTTCCAGATGGCTCCGAACATGGTGGGCATGGCGCCGGTGCCCGGAAAGGGCCACCTCCACTTCATGCTCGCGGGCGGCAGGTTCGACTACCCGCGCTACTCGGGTGCCAACGGCGTGCTCGGGAAGAAGCTCGGCGTGGCGGGCGCCTACTCGCCCGCTCTCAGCCCGAGGATCACGTACTCGCACCTGCCGCCGGGCCGCTACACGCTCGTCTGCATGCTCGCCAACAACAACCACACCCCCACGGGCGTGGAGGCGAAGCAGACGATCGTGGTCCGCTAGCGCCGGACCGGCCGGGGCGCCGCGGAGGCGCCCCAGCCGTCCACCGAATCGCCTCTAGCGGCTCGCGGACTTCTTGGCGGGCGCCAGGGCCGACGGGTTGCTCACCGAGTGCGCCGCTGCACACACGGCCTCGGCGAAGTTGTCGGTGACGTCATTGTCGTTGAAGTTGTCGAAGTACACCCTCACGGTGTCGGGATTGCCACCGGGAGTGGAGGAGTGGATGTCTTCCTCGCTGACCTCGACTCCGGCAGCCCCGGAAACCGATCCGGCGCCGATGACCACGGTTCCCGCTGGGCAGGTCGCGTTGCTTGAATCGGACTCTCCGTAGGTGCTAGTGCCTTTTCCGGGCGCCGTGACGCTGTTGCCCTCCACGTAGAACACCCCGCCGATCGAGTTCGCCACGTTCGCGGTCCCCGCATTGGTCGCGTTCGTGGCATTGACGGCGTTGGTCGCGTTCGTCGCGTTGGTCGCGGCGGGCACGGTACCCAGAGCCCCCAGATTGACGTCGGCGCCGGTGAGCGAGCCGTTCTTGATGTCGGCGCCCGTGAGCGAGTTGTTCTTGACCTTTGAGCTGGTCACGGCGTTCTTCTTCAACTGCCTGGTCCCGACGGTGTTCTTGCCGAGATGCACTGCGGCATAGCCGGTGCCGCCCATGGCGACGAACAGCGCGATGAGTGAGATGACGAGCGCCGGCGATGGACGGCGCTTGGGGAGCCAGTTCATGCGAGCCTCCTCCTGCCAGATGTCGGACAGTACGTGTCTGTCCGACGCTAACCGGAGTGGCGTCAGTTAGTCAAGGAGCCCCGCGCGGCCAGGCGGGCACCGGCGCGCGCGCTCGCTTCTCGAGCTCGGGCGCGCTCCGAGAGTTGCTGCCCGCCCACCACGAGCGCGAGCAGCACCGGCACGGCGGCGAGCACCCAGCCCGGGATGCCGGCGCCCGCCTTGCTGAGCAGCCCGAGGCCGGAGCCGATCATCACGATGGCGAGGCCGAGGCGCAGGGTGGCGGTGGGAACCCGGAAGGAGAGGTGGGACCCGATCCAGACGCCGGGCAGGGAGCCGATCAGGATCGTGCCCATGAGGCCGTAGTCCACGTTTCCGGCCACCACGTGCGCCAGCGACGCGGCCCACAGCAGCACCGCTGCGTGGATCACGTCCGTGCCCACCACCCGCTGGGGGGTGAGCCGGAACACCAGGATCATCCCGACGGCGATCAGCGTGCCGCTGCCCGCCGACGTCACGCCGAGCACGAAGCCGACGAAGAGCCCGAGCAGCGCGGCGTACACCTTCTCGCGCGTGGTCATGACGAACGATGCGCGCTCGCGCTCGAGCAGCCGCTTGAGGAACAGGGCCCGGCAGAGCACGACGATGCCGGTGAGCATCACGGCGCCCGCCACCGCGACGAGCATCGCGCTGTCGAACGACTTGCCGTACTGGTGCTCGAGCACGTGCAGCACGTACACGCCGCCGATGGCGGCCGGGACCGAGCCCACGCCCATCCACAGTGCGAGGGGGAGA
Source organism: Thermoleophilaceae bacterium (assembly GCA_036378175.1). GTDB lineage: Bacteria > Actinomycetota > Thermoleophilia > Solirubrobacterales > Thermoleophilaceae > JAICJR01. The sequence continues at coordinate 55,669 of DASUWY010000049.1, read as the reverse complement.
AACACGTTCTTCGCGCGGAAGTGGCGCCAGCCGCCGAGCGTCTTCGTGATGGCGCCGTAGGCGAGATCGGTGCCCACGGCGGTGACCGGGCTGTAGCCGAACACGATGATCAGGATCGGCGTCATCAGCGAGCCGCCGCCCATGCCGGTGAGGCCGATGAGCATGCCCACGCCGAGGCCGAAGACGATGATCAGCGGGTCCATGGCTCAGGCCAGCGCGTGGCCGTCGATGAAGGCGAGCACCTTCTCGGCGGCATCCGCGGCGGTTTCCCTGTCGGTGTCGATCACGAGCTTCGGCCTTCCGGTGGGCTCGTCGAGGTGCACCTCGACCAGCCGTTCTCCACCAAATCGATGGGTTAGAGCGGGTAACTCTACAACATCGAGGTTTTGACCGCGCGCATCAAGCTCGGCCTCGACGAGGGCCGCGATCGTGGAGGAGCGGACGCCCGCGAGCGTCAGGCGTGCAAGCCGCACTCGATCTTGTCGGTTCCGGCCCAGCGTCCGGCGCGGCCCGAGCCGGGAAGCGTGCAGTGCGTGCAGCCGACGGATGCGTATCCACGGTCGTGCAGGTCGTTGTACGGAACGTCGTGCTCCGCGATGTAGTTCCACACGTCCTTCTCGCTCCAGTCGGCGAGGGGATTCGCCTTCCAGAGCCCGCGCTTGTCGTCCCAATGGAACTTCGGCGTGCGGCGCCGGCTCCGTGACTGGTCACGCCGCAGGCCGGACACCCAGGCGTCCACCTGCGACAGCGCCTCGTTCAGCGGCTCGACCTTGCGGATGCCGCAGCAGGCGTCAGGGTCCTCGTTCCAGAGCTCGTCGCCGTGCTCCTCTGCCTGGCGGGCAAGGCTCATGCCCTGGTACACCTCGACCTTCACGCCGTAGCGCTCCTCGAGCTGCCGCCAGGTGGCGTAGGTCTCGGGGAAGAGCAGCCCGGTGTCGAGCGTGAAGAAGCGCGCCTCGGGCTCGATCTTGAGCAGCATGTCCATGATCACCGAGGCCTCCTTCTGGAAGGAGCAGGCCACGTACAGCCGCGGGTGGAAGCGCTCGACGAGGTGCGCGAGCACCTCCTGGGCGCTCGCGGTCTCGAGATCGGGCTCGAGCGAGTCCGCTGTGGCTAGACCGCGCACTCGCCCTCTCCACGGACGACCTTGTACGGCTCGTGGCGGTTCCAGTCGATGAACTGGTTCATCGTGTCCAGGCTGAACTCCACGGGCAGCGCGAGGTCCTTCACCTCGGCCTCGAACGTCTCGTTACCCACGCGTGCGACGAACGCGTTGAACTCCTCGCCGTCCTGACGGTCGCGCTCGTAGAGTCGCACCCAGCGCTCCACCGCGTCCGGCACGCGCTTGGCGGGCAGCCGGACCTTGAGTCGCTGGCCCATCGCCACGCCGCCGCCCTCGTACTGCCCGGCGAGGTGCGCGACGTACGCCGGCATCGGCCGGCCGCCGACCTTCATGGACGCGCCGTAGAAGCCGATGTTCGCGATGTGGTGCTGCCCGCAGCCGTTCGGGCAGCCGCTCATCTTCACGTGGATCTTGCGCGTGAGCGGATCGTCGAGCTGCATCTCCTCGAGCCGCGCCTGCACCGCCTGGTTGAGGCCCATGGAGCTCGTGATTCCCATCTTGCAGCTATCTGTCCCAGGGCAGCTCACCACGTCGGTGATCTCGTGCGCTCCCGCGCCGCCGAGGTCGAGTTCCTTCAGCCTCAGCCACACGTCGTAGAGAGCGTCCTCGCGCACCCAGCGCAGCACGATGTTCTGCTCGACGCTGGTGCGGGCGTAGCCGCCCGTGAAGTCGCGCATGATCTGCGCGATGCCGCGGAACTGCTCCGGCGTGAGGTCGCCGCGCACCACCTTCACGGCCACGGCGGAGAAGCCCTCCTGCGCCTGCGGCGTGACGTTCGCCTCCACGAAGCGATCGAACTCGCGGCGGTCGCCATTCGGTGAGCCGTAGCCGGACGGCTGCGCCGGCGCGTGCGCCTGCTCGTCGTGCAGAAACAGGTGCGGCGTGGGATCGAAGTCTCGCTCGTCCACCCAGTCCAGCTCGAGCTCGCGGTCCACCTCCTCGCGGAAGGCGTCGATCCCCACGCGGTCGACCATGAACTTGAGCCGCGCGCGCTGGCGGTTGGCGCGCAGGTCCTCCTGGCGGTCGAACACGCGCAGCACGGCCTCGGACACCTTGAGGTAGTCCCCGTTGTCCACCTCCACGAAGTCGTAGAGCGTGGTGCCCACGCGCGGCATGATCGACGTGCCGCCGCCGGTGCGGATCTCCACGCCGCGGACCCCGTCGCGCACGCGCGGAAGGAAGCCGAGGTCGTGGATGCCGCTGATGGCGCGGTCCTCGTCGTTCGCCGAGAACGACACCTTGAACTTGCGCGGCAGCAGCTGGCACACCTCGTTGCGGACGAAGTAGCGCACGAACGCGCCGCCGTACGGGGTGATGTCGAAGAGCTCGTCCGTGACGCCCGCGTAGGGGTCGCCCGTGACGTTGCGCACGGTGTTGCCGCACGCCTCGCGGCTGGAGAGCCCCGCGCGGCCGAGGATGCGGATCACCTTCGCGGCGTCATCCAGCGGCACGTGGTGGTACTGGATGTTCTGCCGCGTGGTGATGTGGCCCTTCTTCAGCGGGGCGAAGCGCTCGGCGATGTCCGCGAACGCGTCGAGCTGGTCCGGGTTCACGCCGCCGAGGGGAAGCTTCACACGGATCATCTGGCGCGCCTCCTGGCGCTGCCCGTACACACCTTGCTTCAGGCGGAAGGGGATGAAGTCATCCGCGCTCTCCTGGCCGCTGAGGAAGCCGGCGGCGCGGGTGTCGAAGTCGTCGAACTCGCGCTCGAGGATCGGGATCACATGCCCCGGGACGTTCTCGTAGACCTCGGGGCTCTCGAGCGAACCGCGGCCGCCGCTCTTCGTCAGCTGTCCGGGCTCGCGTGCCGTCACTGGCTCCATCGGCTGCTGCTCTCCTGGAAGTCGGGGGGCGACAAACGCCGGATTCGGCCCGGCGATCGCGTAATAGTACAAAACCCGACCGGGAATCAGCTATTTCTGGTGATCAGGCTGTGGGGATGCTGCTGAAGGGCGCCACCTCGGCACCCTGCGGCTCGAGCGGGAGCCCGCGCTCGGCCCACGCCAGAAGGCCGCCCTCCAGCCCGTAGGCGTCCCAGCCGGAGGCGCGGAAGGCATCCACCGCCATGCGCGAGCGCTCGCCGGCGCGGCAGTAGAAGACCACGGGGCGGTCCCGGTCGAGACCGCCTGCGGCCGCCTGAAGCTCGTCGAGTGACACGTGGACGGCTCCCTCCGCGTGGCCTGCGTCGTACTCCGCCGAAGTGCGAACGTCCACCAGCTGGGCGTCCTCAAGTTCCGACGCCTGCTCGGGAGAGAGCTCGAATTCGGTGCTGGTCTCAGCCATGGCCGGGCAAGGTACCAAGAAGAGAATTTCCGCTCATAGCGGCCATACCGCGGGGGCGGTACCCATCCGGAGGATGTTTGCCGCCGGGATCGCACATAAGATCGGGCGCGATGGCACTCGCGGCACACCGTCCCGTGCGCGGTCGCGCACACTTGGCTCGATGATCGACCGGGCTCAGCTGGCCGAATCCGTCGGCCAGCTCGACGCCGGCACGCGCGCGCTGCTCGACCTGTCGCTGCGCCGCGCGATTCCGGACGAGCAGGTGGCGAAGGTGCTCGGCGTGGAGCCATCGTCAATTCCGCCGCGGCGCGCGCGGGGAATCGCGCAGCTGGCGGACATGATGGAAGTGCCCGGGCCGAGCGAGCTCGCCGCACTGCTCATCGCGATTCCCGAGCTGCCGGAGGAGGCCTGGGGCGTGCCCGCTCCCGCGCCGTTCGTGGGGGACATCTCACGTGCGCGGCGGGCAAAGGCCTTCCGCCGGGTGGCGGTCGCGGCGAGCCCGCTCGTTGCTCTCGGCGCCGTGATCGCGGCGGTGGCGGTTTCGTCCACGGATCACTCGGGTGGCGGCTCCGGCTCGAGCGCGGCCCACCGCGGCGCCGGCGGATCGCATACGCCTGCCACGGCGTCCGCTCCGGCGCAGGGTGGTGGTGGCGGCGGTTTGTCGTCCGGCCAGAAGCTGGCTGCCAAGCCCAAGGCGGCCCGGCACTCCACGCGGCGGGCACGTCATGCGGCCCGGCATCACCGTGCGCGGCATGGATCGGGCGCGGACCAGAACGCCATCCTCGCGCGCGAGCCGGTCCAGGCCGCGCCGCAGGCGAGCGTCCCGGTGGCGTACCACCCGTCGGCGCCGGTGGTGCGGCACGCACCGCAGCACGTCACGCACCGGCACGTGCCCGCTCACCCGAAGAAGCCGGCCGCCCCGCCGGCGCCTGCTCCGGCGCCGCCTCCGGTGAAGACTCCGTCCGTGCCGGTTTCCACGCCTGCCCCGCAGACGGTCCAGAACACCCCTGCGCAGGTGTCGGCGCCGGTCACCCAGACGGTGCAGAGCACGCCGTCACCCACCAAGCCGCCGAAGCCCCAGGTCCCGCAGCCGTACACCGGACCTCCCGGCGGGGGCGGTGGCGATGACGACGATCAGGGCGGTTGCGGGGATTCGGGCTATTCGCACTCCTCGCACCACTCGCAGCAGCCGGCGGCGCACTCACAGGGTCACGGCGGCAGGCCGTTTACGCCTCCCGGCCTCTTCCGCAAGCGCCACTGACGCGTTCATACCGGCGCGGGGCGGCGTCCTCGGTCTCGCCTTGCTCCAGCAAGGCTTCGACCCTGCGTCCTTGCCCCGCTTGGTCTGAACGCGTCAGTTTTCAGCGACCCCAGGGTTGAGGGTCGCCCCATGGCGATGCGCCGGCCGGGTCGAGGCCCACGCCCTCGAAGAGCGCTGCGCGTAGCCAGGGGTTGACCTCGGTCTCCGCCGGTGCGGGCGGAGGGGTTGTGTCGCGCAGGAACTGCTCGATTGCTGCCGCGATCGCCGCGGCCTCCTCCGGGCTCGCGTTCGCCTGTCGCAGCTCGATGCGCGGGCGCGGCGGGGAGTGCTTGCCGTTGCGGCTCACGCCGGGAGGGTATCGTCGCGCGCCGGATGCCGGAGATACCCGTGTTCAACCACGAGGCCGTGCTCGCGGCGATCAGCGCCGACGAGGCGATCGAGCGCGTGCGGCACGCATTCGTGGAGTACGCGAGCGGCGAGTGGACCATGCCGCCGAAGGTGTACCTCGACGCGTATCCGGCCGGCGACTTCCGCGCGATGCCCGCGAAGGGTGCGGGCCTGGCGATCCTCAAGTGGGTCACCTCGTTCCCCGGCAACGCGGCCGCCGGCCTGCCTGTGGTGATGGGGGTGATCTGCGTGTCGAGCGCGGTGGACGGGGAGCCGCTCGCGCTCGTGGATGCACGCGCGATCACGGCGCTGCGCACGGGCGCGGTGGCCGCGGTGGCCGCGCAGGAGCTCGGACCGGAGGACGCCCGCACCGCGGGGATCGTCGGTTGCGGCTTCAACGGGGCCTGGGCGGCGCGCTGCCTGGCCGCCGCCGAGTTCGGCCCTGGCGTGTGCTTCGACGTCGACGCCGAGTCCGCCGGCTCGCTCGCCGGCGAGCTTGGCTGGGAGGTGGGAAGCCTCGAGGACGCGCTCGCATGCGATGTGGTCACCTGCGTCACGCCCGGCGAGCAGCCCGTGGTGGGCGCGGCATCTCTACACGCGCGCATGCACCTCAACATGCTGGGCGCCGACGGCCCCGGCAAGGCGGAGGCGGAGATCGCCGCCGTGCAGCGCTGCCGCCTCTTCTGCGACGAGTGGCGCCAGGCGTCGCACGGCGGTGAGCTCACCGGCGCGGTGGAGGCGGGTGCGATCACGCGAGATCAGGTGACCGAGCTGGGCGCGGTGCTCACCGGTCACGCGCAAGGGCGGACGTCCGCCGACGAGATCACGCTCTTCGACTCCACCGGCTTGGCGATCCAGGACCTGGCACTGTGCCTCGCGGTGCTGGAGGCGCACCGCGCGGGAGCGGTGAAGGCGCAGACGGTGCGCCTCTGATCAGCAGCTAGAAGCCGTGCGCCACTGCCGCGATGAGGGCGACCACGGCGGCCACGGCAACGAGCGCGAGCAGCACCATGTTGACCGTGAGCGCCCGGTGGAGATCTTGGCGGGTGCGATTATCGCCCTGGGCGAGACCCGCGGCGCGCGCCTGGATCCAGCGGCCGTTGGGCTCTTCCCCCCTTGGCCGCCACTGAAGTACCGCGGCGAGGGCGACCGTGACGAGCTGGTCCACCGTCAGGCCCTCGCGCACAGCGGCGTGCGCGATCGTCTCGTGAAGCGACTTGGGAATTGCGAACGACAGCTGCCCGTTGGTCGCGTCCAGATCGTGCCGTGGCCGCGGTATCGCCTGCCCACGTTCGAGCGCGCTCGCGATCCAGGTGGCCATGTGCTCGCGCAGCGCGACCGTCGCTTCCTCCGGCGTGTCCCCACGGGCCTCGCAGCCCGGAAGCTCTTCAACCAGGGCGAGCCACGCGTTCCCACCCCTTCGCCGCTCCTTGGTGAGGATGATGCGGTAGGGCAGATCCAGATAGCGCGCACCCGCAAGGGGTGATGACTCCAAGGATGACTCCACGGGTCAATGCTAAGGGCCAAACCTCGAACGAGCAATGCCGCGCCCCATTGTGCCCACATCGTTTCGGGCTGGGCAAACGGCCATTCTGGGTGTACGGTCGTTACATAGGACCGTGGGGCCACAGAGGCTCCGGATTCTGGCTCAAATGGCGGCTCGACCCTTCCCTCCAGGTCGGACGGCCGTGTGTGATTTCCGTTCCACCGCGGCCGGACGTACGACACGCCTCGCGTTGGCATGCGCCGTGGCCGTGCTGGCCTGCGGAGCGCCGTCGGCGTTCGCCGACATCTCCCCGGATCCGGCGCCCAGCGGTCCGTCGCCCGACTCCGTTCCGGTCAAGCCGGCTCCCGACCCCGCACCGTCGCAACCGGTGTCGCGGCCCGCTCCGGCGCCGGTGGTCCACACACCCGCGCCCACAACCGTCACCCCCGCCCCCGTCACGCGCAGAGTCGCGCCCGTTCGAACGGCCCCGCGCCCGCCCGCCCCAACACCCGCGCCCGTGGTCACTCCGCCGCCTGCCCCGGCCGTGCATCACGCGAGGCATCACCATCGCGCTCCGGCGCACAAGGCGGCGCCTCCCGTGGCACTCCCCAGGACCGCACCGGAAGCCGTGGCACCCCCCACGACCGCACCGGCGAGGATCGTCCGCACCGCCGCCACCGCGCCGCTGACGGTGGCCCAGAGCGCCGACTCCACCAGCGGCAGTCTTCTTCTGATTGCGGCGGGCACGCTGCTCCTCGTGGCGATCGTCAGCGGCTCGCTGCTGCGGTTGCTGATCCGGCTGACCACTCCTCGGCGGGGCTGGTAGGTCGTGAAGCGGGTTGCGGTGCTGGCCGGGATCATCGCCGCGATGGTGGCCATTGCCGCGCCGCAATCTGCGGCGGCCAACAGCGTGGACGCCACGTGCAACGACGGCTCGTGCGTCCCCTGGTTCAACACGGACGTGACGGTCGCCTGGGACTTCAGCCCATCTACACCGGATGTCACGTCGAGCGACTGCGGCGTCACCAGCGTCACGACCGAGGGCGAGAGCGCTCTTGACTGCACCGCCACATGGAACGACCCCCCGCCAGGCGAGACAGAAGATCACGCCATCACGGTGAGAATCGACAAGACCTCCCCGACCGACGTGGCCGGTGCTCCGGACCGGCCGCCGGACCACAACGGCTGGTACAACCACGCGTTGTCGGTCCCATTCAGCGGTACCGATGCTCTGTCGGGCATCAGCACGTGCACCGCCGTTCCGTACTCCGGCCCCGACGGCAGCGCCATTTCCGTGATGGGCGGCTGCACTGACAATGCCACCAACACCACGAGCGCCGCGTCGTCAGCGTTCAACTACGACGCCACGCCGCCCAGCGTCACCGGCGCCACGGCCGACCGCCCGCCGGACCATGACGGCTGGTACAACCACCCGGTCTCGTTCACGTTCCAGGGCACCGATGCCACGTCCGGTATCGCCGGTTGCACGACCGCGACCTACAGCGGGCCGGTGGACCCGACGGCCAGCGTCGCCGGCGCCTGCACCGACAACGCGGGCAACGCCGCATCCGGCGCACAGAGCTTCAAGTACGACGACGCCCGTCCGGCGGCCGCGAGGGTGGAGGTGATACCCGGCAACCACAGCGTGGATGTGTCCTGGACCGTCCCGGGCGACGCCGCAGGCGTGACCGTGTCCCGCTCCCCGCAGAGCGGGGGAGCGCCGGCGGCGATCGTGTACTCGGGCAGCGCCAGCTCCTTCCTCGACACGGGATTGAAGAACGGAGTCAAGTACCGCTACGCGGTCACGGACCAGGACCAGGCGGGCAATACGACCACGACCGTGATCCGGGCCATTCCCACCGGCTCGAGCCTGAGGCCGTTCGTGGGCACGGTCGTGGGCGCGCCGCCGCTGCTCACCTGGAAGAAGATCAAAGGCGCCCGCTACTACAACCTGCAGCTCTTCTTCGGCGGAAAGAAAGTGTTGAGCATCTGGCCCCGCACCGCGCAGGTTCAGCTTAAGCCGCGCTGGCACTTCAGGGGCAAGACCTACGCGCTCGCCACGGGCCACTACCGCTGGTACGTGTGGCCAGGATTCGGCCCGCCCTCCGCCCACCGCTACGGCAAGCGCATCGGGCGAAGCAGCTTCCGCGTGACCGGATAGCGATCAGAAACCGTTTGCGAGGGCCACGATGAGGACGGTCAATGCGGCCACCGCCACGAACCCGAGCAGCACGGCATTCAGCATCAGCGCCTGCCGAAGGCCGGGCCGGGGCGGGTTATCCAAGTTGATGAGGTTCTCGGCGCGTGCCTGGATCCAGCGTCCGTTGCTGTCTCCGGCGGCGGGGCGCCAGCGGATCGTTCCGGCGAGCGCGATCGTGATGAGCTGATTGAGCGACAGGCCCTCTCGCACGGCCGCCTGGACGAGCCCCTCGCGCAGTGTCTTGGGCACGTTGAGTGTGAGACGGGCCGACGCGGCCTCGGGCGCATTCCGAGGTCTCGGAATCGAGCGGCCCTCCTCCAGCGCGCCGGCCATCCACGCCGCCATCTCGTCGCGGAGCGCGTGGGTGGCTTCCTCCGGAGAGTCGCCGCGCGCCTCGCAGCCAGGCAGCTCCTCAACGGTGGCGAGCCAGGGCCGAGAGCCCTTGCGCTTGTCCCTCATGAGGACGATTTTGTAAGGCAGCTCCAGGTAGCGGGAGCCGGCCAGCGACGAAGTGTCCAACGTGTTCATCGTAAGCCCGGTTTGGCGCGTAAGCAATGCCCTTTTTGATTTTTAGGTGCCCACTCGCGCTGGGCTATGCAAATTCGGGGACTCGTTGTACGGTCCCCTTAGGACCGCAGGAACATCCGGACGTTCTCTGGCTCATATGACGGATCGAACCCTCCTTCCAGGGTTCATCGGACGGCCCTCACGCGGGCCGTCGGCTGGACTCAAGTTGATCCTCACGCTCGTGGCAGTGTTGGCAGTGCCGGCGTGGGCGGCCGGCCCCGCGCTCGCTGACTCGCCATCCCCGGACCCGGCGCCGGGGACGGTCTCACCCGACCCGCAACCCAGCAACCCAAAGCCCGACCGCGCCCCCACGCCTGCGCCCGCGCCTGCACCGACGCCGGTGTCGCAGCCGAAGCCGAGCTCAACCCCGGTGCCCGTGCGCACCCCGGTGGTCCACCGGCACTCCGTCCCCACCAAGCCGGCTCCGGCCCCCGTCGTGGCTGCGCCCCCAGCGCCTGTGCATCGAACGCCACGTCACGTCCACCGTCGCAGGCCGCCGTCGCACCACCATCCCGCCGCCGCGCCCGTTCACAGATCGCCGGCGGCCACCGGGCAGGAGGCGGCGGTGCTGTCCCGAGTGTCAGACGCCGTCGCGCCACTCAGGGCCGCCGCCGACAGCCACTCGGGATCCGCGGCGCTGCTGGCGCTCGCGGCGCTCGCACTCATGCTCGCGGCGGTGGCCAGCGGCTCGATGCTCCGGTTGCTGATGAAGCTCAGCTCGCCGCGGCGCGGCTGGTAACAAGATGCGGAAGGTTGGACTCGGGCTGGTGGTCGCGATTGTCGCGCTGTCCGCGGCCAGCCCGTCGCGCGCGCATGCCGACACCGTCACCCCGGCGTGCTCGGCCGCCCCCACGGACTGCAGCGGCCCCTGGTACACGTCGCCAGTCGACCTGAGCTGGACGTTCGACCCGGATCCCCCGGACAGCACGAGCCCGGGATGCGACCCGCAGACGATCAACGAGACCACGTCCAGCGGCCAGTCGGTCACCTGCACCGCCACGTGGGGTGCGGATCCACCCGTCGACGGCAACGTGACGATCAAGGTGGACACCACCAATCCGACCGTGGACGGCGCGAACGCGGGCAGGAGTGCGGACAGCAACGGGTGGTTCAACCACACGGTGAGCTTCGACTTCTTCGGGAGCGACACGCCATCCGGAATCTCCTCTTGCTCCAGCGGCGTCTCGTACAGCGGGCCGGACAGCGCGACCGCGAGCGTCGACGGGACCTGCACCGACGTTGCCGGCAACACCGGCGACGGCTCGCAGACCTTCAAGTACGACGCGACCGCCCCTACGGTCACGAGCGGAACGCCCAAGAGCGGGCCGGACGGAACGAACGGCTGGTACGTGACGCCGCCGACGTACGACTTCAGCGGCACGGACAACCTCTCCGGAATCGACACCTGCCCGAGCGTGACGTACGCGGGTGGCGACAGCGCCACGGCGTCGGTCACGGGCGTGTGCCACGACAACGCAGGCAATGACAGCGCGGGCCTGGTGATGAACTTCAAGTACGACCACACCGCGCCGGAGACCACCGGCTCCGCCCTAGACCGCGGCCCCGATCTGAATGGCTGGTACAACCATCCAGTCGCGGTGAACTTCACCGGAACGGACGCGACGTCCGGCGTGGGCTCGCCGTGCGGGAGCGTGACCTACAGCGGCCCCGACGGGCCTGCTGTGCAGGCATCCGGATCGTGCACAGACCTCGCCGGGAACGTCGACCTCTCGCCGCTGGCATCGCCGGCGTTCGCCTACGACAGCACCGGGCCCGCGGTCTCCGGCGTCCCGGATCGGCCGCCCGATTCAGGCGGCTGGTACAACCATCCGGTTTCGTTCAGCTTCCAGGGGGCCGACGACGCCTCGGGTGTCTCGTCCTGTTCGTCGAACGTCGTGTATGGCGGGCCGGACAGCGCGTCCGCCGCCGTCGGCGGCTCATGTCAGGACGTGGCCGGCAACATGGGCAGCGGCTCGGCCCCGCTGCGCTACGACCACACTCCGCCCACCGTGCTGGGCGCGCTTCCCGATCGCCTGCCCGACCACAACGGCTGGTTCAACCACCCGGTGAGGCTCGCCTTCCAGGGCGTCGACTCCCTCTCCGGCGGGGTCGCCTGCAGCCACTACACGTATACAGGCGACCAGAACGCCCACACCCTCGTGAGCGGTACCTGCACGGATGCCGCGGGCAACTCCGCGACCGCCTCCTTCGCGATGCGCTACGACGCCACGCCGCCGGCCGCTCCGCAGGCGGTCACCACCCCGCAAAACGCCAAGGTCCTCGTCACATGGACCAAGCCCGCGGACGCCACCAGAGTGCGAGTGACCCGCTCGCGCGGGAAGCGCACGAAGGTGGTGTACGCCGGGAAGGGCACCAGCTTCCTGGACCGTCACCTGCGCAACGGCAAGCACTACATGTACACGGTGACCGTGTTCGACCAGGCGGGCAACCGGACGTCCACCGCGGTCCCCGGCTCGCCCACCGCCTTGAGCCTCAGGCCGCTTCCCGGCACGGTGGTGAGCCTGCCGCCCAAACTCACCTGGAAGCGAGTGAGGCGCGCCCGCTACTACAACCTTCAGCTCTACCTCGGGAAGACGAAGGTGCTCAGCACGTGGCCACGCAAGTCCTCGTTCCAGCTGCCTCCGAGTTGGACATACGGCGGCCACGACTACAGCTTCGTGGCCGGCCCATACACGTGGTACGTCTGGCCCGGGATCGGGCCGCGGAGCAAGAACCGCTACGGCCACCTGCTCGGAAAGAGCAGCTTCACGGTGCTGGGCTGAAGCGGGATTTCCCTAAAGGGGAATGTTCCCGTGCTTGCGCTTCGGCTGGTCCACGCGCTTGGTCTGCAGCGCTTCGAGTGCCTGGATCAGGCGCGGGCGCGTCTCATGCGGGATGAGCACGTCATCGATGTAGCCGCGCTCGGCAGCGGAGTAGGGATTCGCGAAGCGCGCCTTGTAGTCGGAGATCAGCTTCTCGCGGCGCTCATCGGGCGTGGGTGAGGCGGCGATGTCGCGGCGGTGGATGATGTTCACCGCGCCATCCGGGCCCATCACCGCCACCTCCGCCGTGGGCCACGCGAAGTTGAAGTCGGCGAGCATGTGCTTGGAGTTCATGACGTCGTAGGCGCCGCCGTACGCCTTGCGCGTGATCACCGTGAGCTTGGGCACCGTCGCCTCGGTGTAGGCGTAGAGCAGCTTGGCGCCGTGGCGGATGATCCCGCCCCACTCCTGGCTCGTTCCGGGGAGGAAGCCCGGCACGTCCGTGAAGGTGAGGATCGGGATGTTGAAGGCGTCGCAGAAGCGGACGAAGCGCGCGCCCTTCACCGACGCGTCGATGTCGAGCACGCCCGCGAGCTGTGACGGCTGGTTGCCCACCACGCCGATCGCATGGCCGTTGAGTCGCGAGAAGCCGCACACGATGTTGCGCGCGTAGTGCTCGTGCACCTCGAAGAACTCGCCGTCGTCGACGATCAGGTGGATCACGTCGCGCATGTCGTACGGCTTGTTGGGGTTGTCCGGCACCACGTGGTCGAGCGCCTCGTCCATGCGATCGGGGTCGTCCCCGGTGTGGATCCGCGGCGGCTTCTCGAGGTTGTTCTGCGGCAGGAACGACATGAGGTAGCGAACGTCCTCGAGGCAGCTCTCCTCGTCGTCGGCCGCGAAGTGCGCGACGCCCGACTTGGTGTTGTGGGACATCGCGCCCCCGAGCTCCTCGAACGTGGCCTCCTCGCCGGTCACCGTCTTGATCACATCGGGACCGGTGATGAACATGTGCGAGGTCTCCTTGACCATGAAGATGAAGTCCGTCATGGCCGGGGAATACACGGCGCCGCCCGCGCAGGGGCCCATGATCACGCTGATCTGCGGAATCACGCCCGAGCACTGCACGTTGCGCACGAACACATCGCCGTACGCACCGAGCGAGACCACGCCCTCCTGGATGCGGGCGCCGCCCGAGTCGTTGAGGCCGATCACGGGGCAGCCGATCTTGGCCGCCAGGTCCATGATCTTGCACATCTTCTCGGCCATCACCTCGCCGAGCGAGCCGCCGAAGACGGTGAAGTCCTGGGAGAAGACGCAGACGTCGCGGCCGTCGATCTTGCCGTGGCCGGTGACCACGGCGTCGCCCCAGGGGCGGTTCTTGAGCATGTCGAAGTCGAACGTTCGGTGCCGAACGAACGTGTCGAGCTCCTGGAAGGAGCCTGGGTCCAGCAGCTTCTCCACCCGCTCGCGGGCGGTTAGCTTGCCCTTCTCGTGCTGCTTCTCGACCGCCTTTTCCGAGGCGGAGTGGATCGCGGCCTCGCGCAGCTCCTGGAGCTGGGCGAGCTTCTCCTCATATGTCTCTGGAACCTTTTGGCGGGTCATCGGGGGCGCGGAGTTTACGTGTCCGCGGAACTTCGGGGCCTGCCTGTAGTTGTTTCATCCACATGCGGGCCGCCCTCATCGCCGCCGTCCTCCTTGTGCTGCCGCCCGCGGCGGCGCACGCCTACGTCCCATCCCAGCGCGCGCTCTATACGGATGGCCCGAGCGGCCGCTATCTGCTCAACCACGGCTGGAGCACCAGCCGCTCCCGCACCGGTCCCTGGCGCTCCGTCTCGGTCCCGAACTCGTTCAACGCGCGTGACTTCTCGCAGCGCAGCGAGCTGTCGCGCGTGCAGTGGTACCGCGAGCGCTTCAGCCTCCCGAATGCCCCCGACGCCACTGGCTGGCGCATTCGCTTCGAGTCCGTGAACACCACCGCCACCGTGTGGCTGAATGGCAGGAAGCTCGGGTCGCACACGGGCGCACACGTGCCCTTCGAGCTGCCGGCCAACAGCGTCCGCATCGGGCAGAACGAGCTGCTCGTGCGGGTTCAGGGTCACGCGAGCCGCAACGACATCCCACCGGCGGGCCGCGAACGCGGCTGGTGGAACTTCGGCGGGATCCTGAGGGAGGTCTATCTCCGGAAGCTCACGCAGCTCGATCTGGGCGCCCCGCAGGTGATCGCCACGCCTGGCAACCCGGCGCAGGTGAGCTTCAACGCGCAGGTGCGAAACACTGGCGCGTCGAGCATGCCGGCGGACGTTGCGCTGACCGTGACCGGACCGGGCGGATTCAGCGCCTCGCTGCCCGTGACGGGCGAGGAGACTCAGCCCGGCGGGCTCACGCAGGTGAGCACGAGCTTCACGATCCCGGGCGCGCGACTCTGGAGTCCGGGTAGCCCCAACCTGTACGAGCTGAAGGCGACGGCCGGCGGCCAGACCACCACGATCCACTTCGGAGTACGCCAGTGGAGCAAGGGTCCCGGCGGCCAGCCCCTCCTCAACGGGCAGCCGCTCCATCTGCGCGGCGCGAGCTTCCACGAGGAGACGCTCGCGCACGGCGACGCTCTCACCACCGCGGACGAGGACAACATCGCCACGGAGCTCACGGCGCTCGGAGCGAACTTCACCCGGCAGCACTACCCGCCGAGTGAGCGGCTGCTCGAGGCATTCGACCGCCTGGGCATCGTGTTCTGGGAGCAGATCCCGGTATGGCGGCTGAAGGGCAAGGACCTCGCGCGGCAGCAGCTACGGCGCACGATCCTGGCGCGGCTGAGGCAGACGATCCTGCGCGATCGCAACCATCCGTCGGTGATTGCGTGGGGGGTGGCGAACGAACTCGTTCGAGGTGGGCGTGCCGAGACGTCGTATCTCGCCCAGGCGAAGGCACTCGTGCGTCGCCTCGACCCCACTCGCTTCTTCGCGGCGGACGAGACCGTGAGTCCACGCATGCGGCTTCCCGCCGCGTTCAAGAAGCTCGACGCGTTCGGGATCAGCGAGTACGTGGGCTGGTACGGCAACGACCGGCTGAGCAGGGTGCGGCCGCTGTTCGACTCGGTGCACAGACAGCTTCCGGGCGTGGCCCTCTTCCTCACCGAGTTCGGCGCGGAGGCAAACCGCGGCGGGTCGGCGCGCACGAAGGGCACGTACGCGTTCCAGTCGCACTGGCTGGGCAGGCAGCTCACCATCGCGGACCACACGCCGTACCTGGGCGGAGCGATCGTGTGGCTCCTGCGCGACTACGCGGTCCGCCCCGGCTGGACCGGTGGCAATCCCCGGCCATCTCCGCCGTTCAGCACGAAGGGGCTGATCGACATCCACGGGAAACGCAAGCCGGCGTGGCGGGTAGTCAAGCGCCACTTTGCGGCCATACCACCGCAGGGGTAGCGCGCAGGCGCCGTTATAGAGATACTGCGCAGCGTGACTCGCCGCCGCTGGCCCGCGGCATTGCTTCTGGTGATGCCCCTCCTGGCAGTTCCTTCCGCAGCCTCCGCGGGTGGGACGCCGATCCCGCCGGCAAGCCACGGGACCCTGCTCACCGCACGGCCGCTGACCGGAGCGGCCCCGGCGCGCGGCCCGTTCGTGCACAGGCTGAGAGTGCAGAACGAGTCCCACTACCGCGCGCTGAAGCAGGCGGCCGATCGGCGGGCGGAGCGCTCCGGCGCGGCGCCCCTCCAGAGGCTCGCCCCGGGGCCGAGGGCCGCTGTGTTCGGCTCGCTGAACGCGCCCGGCCTCGCTGCCGGGGACAACAGCTCGGCCGGCACGCCGCCGGACACCACCGGCTCGATCGGCCCCATCGCATACGTGGAGTTCGTGAACAGCGTGGTGGCCGAGTACAGCCGCAGCACCCTGGGCATCGTCGGCACCCCGGTGCAGCTCGACAGTTTCGTAGCCGATCCGGGCTTCAACGTCTTCGACGTGCAGGTCCAGTGGGACCAGTCCGCGGGTCGCTGGTTCTACGCCGCCGACGACTGCGTGGACGGGAACTGCTCCCATGACAGCTTTGTGGACGTGGGCTGGTCGAAGACCGCGGATCCCGCCGGCATGAACCCGGCCCAGTGGTGCCACTTCTTCATAGAGAGCGACCCATCGGGGCCAAGCGGCACGCTGTTCGACGACTACCCGAAGCTCGGGCACGACGACAACCACCTGCTGGTGAGCGCCAACACCTTCGACGGCAACACGTTCAAGACGGCACGCTTGTATTCGATCGCCAAGCCGCCTGTGGGTGACGAGACCACGTGTCCGACCTCGCTGAGCATCACCACCTTCGGCTCCACCGGCACGCCGATCACGGTGCCTAGTGGCGACCGCGCCGTGACGCTCGAGCCGGCGAACATCGCTGATTCGTCGGGCAGCGGCTTCGCGGTGGCGGCGGACGACCCCACCGGTGACACTCCGGGTGCGAAGACCCACCTCACCGTATGGCAGATCGGAGGATCCGGGGTCGCGCCGACGTTCACCCGCCTGGGAGCGCTGTCCGTGTCCAGCTTCGACGTGCCTGCCGCCGTGCCGCAACCCTCCCCGTCGACGGACACGCTCGACTCGCTCGACACCCGCCTCACCCAGGCTGTGGGTCACGCCGATCCGGACGCCGGCGGCGCTGAGGCGGTATGGACCCAGCACACGATCGACTCCGTCAGCGGCCGCTCTGTCGACCGCTGGTACGAGATCATCCCGAGCACCATGACGGTGCGGCAGCAGGGGACGATCTCCGACCCCTCGAACTTCGTGTTCAACGGGGCGATCTCTCCCGCGGACAACGGGCACGACGCGGGTATCCAGTACAACCTCGGCGGTTCGAGCCTGCTGGCGCAGATCCACGCTCAGACACGCAAGTACACCGCGCCCTTGAGCACGATGAGTGGTGACGTGACCCTCGCCACGAGCGCGGCCGCGGACCAGGACTTCAGCTGCGCGCTGGGACCGTCGTGCCGCTGGGGCGATTACGCGGCGGCGACTCCGGACCCGCTCGCCCCCGACCTCATCTGGGGCTCGAGCCAGACGAACGGCCCCACCCCGTTCGTCCCAGACGACCCCGCGTGGCGGACCCAGAACTTCTCGTTCACCGCCAACCAGCGGCCTGCCGCGGCAATCGCGGCCTCTCCGAACCCTGTACTGGTGGGTGCGCCGGTGACTTTCACGTCCGCCGGCTCATCGGATCCCGACGGCACGATCGTGGACTACCAATGGGACCTCGACGGCAACGGGACATTCGAGACGGACACCGGCGCCGCCCCCACCGTCACGCACGCCTATGGCGCGGTGGGGGCTCTCAACGTCGGCCTGAGGGTGGTGGACGACGAGGGCGGCACCACGGACGCGCTCGTGGGAATCAACGTGCAGGCCCCTCCGCCGGACATAACGCCGCCGCACGTGAAGCTCAAGATCAAGCGGCAGAAGCTGCGCAACGTGCTCGCCCACGGCCTCAAGGTCACGGAGACGTGCGACGAGCCCTGCCGCAGCACCTTCCAGGTCTTGCTCACCGGCAAGGTGGCCAAGCAGTTCCACATCACGCGGACCGTGAGCATCGGGAAGAAGTCGGTGTCGTTGAACGCCGGCGCGCGCAAGACGGTGACCATCAAGTTCTCCAAGCGGGCGCGTAAGAACCTGCGGCGCGCCCGTCAGGTGAAGATCACGCTGAAGGTCACGTCGAAGGACGCCGCGGGGAACGTCGGCCGGCTGAGCCGCAAGATCACGCTGAAGCGCTAGAGCCGCCGCGAGCTATTCGCGCACGAACGGCTTGCGGTGCGCGGCGCCCAGGTCGTCGAGGAGTGCGGTGAGGCGCTGCTCCATGTCCGGGTGCCGCGGCACGGACACCGGCTTCGCGCCGCGCATGCGGGCCCAGAAGCCGAGGTCGGCCACGAGTTCCTCCACCTCGGCGCAGATGGTGAGCTTGGTGCCCCATCCGGCCGGCTCCAGAACCGCGGTTCCGCTCGCCCCATCGGCCTCCCAGGCCAGCGCGCGTTCCGGTTCGGTCGGGCGGATGGTCACCTCGCCGACCGCCTTCGAGAGGCAATCGCCTTCGAGCTCAGCCCACAGCTCCGGCGGTGACTTGACGAGTGTTCGAGAAACCTCGACGGTCGCCATCGTGGGAGGCTTTCAACCGGCCCAGGTCGATTCCTCCAAACGGGAACCGCCCTGCAATTCCGCAACTCCGCAACTCTGCCCGCTCGAGGCCGTCAGGCCTCGCTAGGCCTCGCTGTATTCCCCGAACTCATCCCGCATCACCCCGCAGACCTCGCCGATCGTGGCGCTCTCGGCCAGCGCGGCGCGGATCGGGTGGAGCAGGTTCGCATCGCCCTTCGCCACCTCGCGAAGCTCCTCGAGGCGCTTCTGCACGGCGTCCTGGTCGCGATTCGCCTTGAACGCCTTGAGGCGCTCCACCTGCTGGCGCTCGGACTCGGGATCCACACGCAGGATCTCCACGTCGTCCACCGTGTCGGTGACGAACTCGTTCACGCCCACCACGATGTCCTGCTTGATGCGGTAGCGCTCCTCGTAGCCCCAGGCCGACTCCTCGACCTCCGCGCGGATGAACGGGATCGCCTGCACGGAGCCGCCCTGCGATTCCACCTTGTCGATCAGCTCCTGCGCCCGCTCCTCGATCTCGTCCGTGAGAGCCTCCACGAAGTAGGAGCCCGCGAACGGGTCGACCGAGTCTGTGGCGCCGGACTCGTGCGCGATGATCTGTTGCGTGCGCAGCGCGATGCGCGCGGCCCGCTCGGTGGGCAGCGCCAGCGCCTCGTCGAAGCCGTTGGTGTGCAGGGACTGCGTGCCGCCGCACACCGCGGCAAAGCCCTGCAGCGCCACGCGCACGATGTTGTTCTCCGGCTGCTGAGCCGCCAGCGTCACGCCGCCGGTCTGGGTGTGGAAGCGCATCGTCTGCGAGCGCGGGTTCTCGGAGCCGAAGCGCTCGCGCATGATGCGCGCCCACATGCGCCGCGCGGCGCGGAACTTCGCCACCTCCTGGAACACGTTGTTGTGCCCGTTGAAGAAGAACGCGAGCCGCGGGGCGAACTCGTCCACGGCGAGGCCGGCGTCGATCGCCGCCTGCACGTACGCGATCCCGTTGGCGAGCGTGAAGCCCACCTCCTGCACCGCGGAACAGCCCTTCTCGCGCATGTGGTAGCCCGAGATGGAGATCGTGTTCCACTTCGGCACGCGCTCGCGGCAGTACGCGAAGAGGTCCGTGGTGAGGCGCATCGCCGGCTCGGGCGGGTAGATGAAGTTCCCGCGCGCGATGTACTCCTTGAGGATGTCGTTCTGGGTGGTGCCGCGGAGCTGCTCGGCGGGCACGCCCTGCTCCTCGCCCACGAGCTCGTAGAGGAGCAGCAGCACGGCGGCGGGCGCGTTGATCGTCATGGACGTGGACACCTGGTCGAGCGGGATGCCGTCGAACACGCGGCGCATGTCCTCGATCGAGTCGATCGCGACTCCCGTGCGTCCCACCTCGCCCATGCACAGCGGGTCGTCCGAGTCGCGGCCGAGCTGGGTGGGGAGGTCGAACGCCATCGAGAGGCCGGTGGAGCCGTGCTCGATCAGGTAGTGGAAGCGCTGGTTCGTCTCCTGCGCGGTGGCGTAGCCCGCGTACTGGCGCATCGTCCACTTGCGCGAGCGGTACATCTCCCGGTGGATGCCGCGGGTGAAGGGGTATTCGCCAGGCTCGCCGAGGCGCTCCGGAAGGCCGTCGCGGACATCCTCCTCGTTGTAGACGGGCTTGATCTCGATGCCCGAATCGGTGAAGCGGCGCGGGTCGTCGGGGCCGACGATCGGCGCGATGGTGGGTTTGTCGGGACGCGTTGCCATTGCCCGAAAAGATACGGATACGCGGCCTCGCGAGGTAAACCCATCAAACCCGACCGGCTTACGGTAAATTAGCCGCTCGGTCCGCTCCCCCAACCGAAAGGACGAGCCCATGTCCGTCACCGACGAGTTGATCCAGGCGAACGAGAGCTACGCCTCGAGCTTCGCGAAGGGCGACCTGTCCGCCCCGCCGGCGCGCAAGACGACAATCGTCACCTGCATGGACGCGCGGCTGCTCCCGAGCCGTTTCCTCGGGCTCGAAGAGGGCGACGCGCACGTGATCCGCAATGCCGGCGGCCGTGTGCAGGACGCTCTGCGCTCGATCGTGATCTCGCAGCGCCTGCTCGGCACGAACGAGGTGCTCGTGATCCACCACACGGACTGCGGCATGCTCAGCTTCAGGAACGAGGACCTTTACGCCAAGGTGAAGGAGGACCTCGGCGCGGACGCGAGCGACATCGACTTCCTCCCGTTTTCAGACCTTGAACAGAGCGTTCGCGACGACGTAGAGTTCCTCAGAGACTCGCCACTAGTGCCTGACGAAGTGTCGATCCGGGGCTTCGTCTACGACGTGAAGTCGGGCAAGGTCACGGAGGTGAAGTGACATATGTACGCATCCCCGCAGGATGCCCAGCAGCAGCCGCCCGAGGACTTCGTCTACGTCGCCTGCCTTTATGAGGGCACCGGCATCCAGGAGCCGGACTTCGTAGCGGTCGTCGATGTGAATCCGGAGTCCGACACCTACTCGCAGATCGTCCACCGAACACCGATGCCGAACGTGGGCGACGAGCTCCACCACTTCGGCTGGAACGTGTGCTCCTCCGCGTGCCATTCCTCGCTCAGCCGCGACACGCTCGTGGTGCCGGGGATGCGCTCGTCGCGGATCCACATCCTGGACGTGAGCGACCCCCGCAAGCCGGAGATCTCCAAGGTGATCGAGCCGGAGGAGATCAAGGCGAAGGCCGGCTATACGGCGCCGCACA
Organism: Thermoleophilaceae bacterium; assembly: GCA_036378175.1. Lineage (GTDB taxonomy): Bacteria > Actinomycetota > Thermoleophilia > Solirubrobacterales > Thermoleophilaceae > JAICJR01. Next base: position 34,770 of record DASUWY010000049.1, on the reverse strand, counting down.
CGGTGCACTGCATGCCGGGTGACATCGTCACCGTTTCAATGCTCGGAGACAGCGAAGGCAACCTGCCCGGCGGGTTCATGGTGCTCGACTCCAAGGACTTCTCGGTGCTCGGCCGCTGGGAGGACGAGAAGAACGGCCAGGAGTTCATGTACGACTTCTGGTACTCGCCGCGTCAGAACACGCTGATCTCGTCGGAATGGGGCGCTCCGAACACGTTCCAAGACGGGTTCAACCCCGAGGACGTGCCGGCCGGCAAGTACGGCAAGCAGCTCCACTTCTGGGACCTGGAGCGCAAGGCGAAGGTGCAGACCATCGACCTGGGCGCCGACGGCCTCATCCCGCTCGAGATCCGCTGGCAGCACGACCCGGACTCCACGCAGGGATTCGTGGGGGCCACGCTGTCGAGCAACATCATCCGCTTCTCGAAGAACGGAGAGTGGACCACGGACAAGGTGATCGACGTGGGCAACGAGGAGCTCGAGGGCTGGCCGCTGCCCGGCGGCGTGCCCGGGCTGATCACGGACCTCGTGCTGACGATGGACGACCGTGACCTGTTCTTCTCGAACTGGCTGCACGGCGACCTTCGCCACTACGACGTGTCGAACCCGGAGTCGCCGGAGCTGAAGTCACAGGTGTGGCTCGGCGGGCTGCTCGGCCGTGACGGCGGGCATCCGATGGCGGAGGGCGCGCTCAACGGCGGGCCGCAGATGCTCCAGGCGTCGCTTGACGGCGACCGCGTTTACGTGACCAACTCGCTCTACTCGACCTGGGACAACCAGTTCTATCCCGAGCTGCGCGGCTGGATGACGCGGCTGACGCGGCAGGAGGACGGTTCGTTCGCGCTCGATCCCACGTTCTTCGTGGACTTCACGAAGCTCGACACGGGGCCGGCGCGGCCGCACGAGATCCACCTGCCGGGCGGCGACTGCACCACGGAGATCTTCCCGTAGGGCGCTAGCCGTCCATCGGTGCGGGGGCGCGGGCACCCACTGTGGCGCCCGCGCTCGCCGTGACCACCAGCAGAATCGCGAGCACGTCGACCGTGCTGAGGTCCTGCCCGATCACCACGAACCCGGCGATCGCCGCCACGGCCGGCTCGAGGCTCATCAGCACGCCGAACACGTGGGGGCGGATGCGTCGGAGCGCCTCGAGCTCGAGCGAGTAGGGCACCACCGAGCTGAGCAGCGCGACCCCCAGTGCCACGGCAAGGAGGTCGGGGTGGAGGAGGTTCGAGCCGGCGTCCGCGATCCCGATCGGGATCAGCGGGATCGTGCCGATGGCCATCGCGATGGCGAGTCCGCTGCCGCCGCTGAACGTCTGGCCCACGCGCGCGTTGATCAGGATGTACGCGGCCCAGAAGCCGCCGGCCACGAGGGCGAAGATCATGCCGGTGAGATCCGACGCGCCGACCCCGCCGAGGAGCAGCACGCCCGCCGCGGCCAGCGCCGCCCAGAGCACGTCGAGCCGCGTGCGGGAGCCCGCGAGCGCCACGCCGAGGGGCCCGATGAACTCGAGGGTGACCGCCACGCCGAGGTGGATGCGGTCGAGCGACTCGTAGAAGGTCAGGTTCATGAACGCGAGCACGAGACCGAAGAGCGCCGCAAGGCGAAGCTCCGCCGCTGAGTGCGCGCGGATCGAGGGGCGCCAGATCGCGCACAGCACGATCGCCGCGAAGCCCACGCGCAGGAGCACCGTGCCGGCCGGCCCGAGGTGATCGAAGAGCTTGGTCGCGAACGCCGCGCCCACCTGGACCGACGCGATGCCCACGATCACGAGCCCCGGCGCCGGGAAGCGGTCGAAGATCGACCCGCGCTCGACTGTCTGCGCCTGCACGTGCATGACCGTCCAAGCTAGCTGCTCGGGACTAGCATGGCCGGAATGGAGGTGACCGTTCGGCTGTTCGCAATGCTGCGCGAGCGCGCGGGGGCGAGCGAGGTGACGCTCGAGCTGCCCGAGGGTGCGCGTGTGAGCGACGCGCTGGCCGAGCTCGGATCGATCGCCGAGGGTCTTCCACTCGTGATGGCGGTGAACCGCGAGTACGCGAAGGAGGACCAGCCGCTCGACGCGGGGGACGAGCTTGCGCTCATTCCTCCCGTGAGCGGCGGGGAGGCGGCCGTGCAGCACGTTCGCGTGACGGCGGACCCGCTCGAGCTGGACCCGCTCGTGGCGCGCGTGCGCGATCCGCGCGCCGGTGCCGTGGTGGTGTTCGAGGGCGTGACGCGCGAGGTGGAGAAGCTCGAGTACGAGGCCTACGTGGAGATGGCCGAGGAGAAGATGGCCGCGATCGTGGCGGAAGCGGTGGAGCGGCACGGGTTGTGTGCCGCGGCGGCCGAGCATCGAGTGGGCCACGTGCCGCTGTCAGAGCCGAGCGTGGCGGTGGCGGTGTCGGCTCCCCACCGCGGCGAGGCGTTCGCCGGCGCGCGCGAGATCATCGACCGGCTCAAGGCCGAGGCGCCCATCTGGAAGAAGGAGATCGAGGGTGGAGAAGAGCGCTGGGTCGACGGCACGCGGCCCTGAGCTGAACGCGCTGCTGCGCGGCCTGCCGTCGGTGGACGAGCTGGCGGCGCGGCTCGAGGGCGTTCCGCACGTGTACGCGGTGAGCGCGGCGAGGGCGGTGATCGCGGAGCGGCGCGACGCGCTCACCGCCGGCGATCCCGGCGAGCCTGATCTCGTGAAAGTGGCCCTCGAATGGCTCGAGCGCGCAGCGCGGCCGAGCCTGCGGACTGTGGTGAACGCCACCGGCGTGATCGTGCACACCAATCTCGGGCGCGCGCCGCTCGCCCCGGTGGCCGCGGCCGCCGCGGCGGAGGCCGGGCGCGGCTACACCAACCTCGAGTACGACCTCGAGCGCGGCGAGCGCGGCTCGCGCCAGGCACACGTGGAAGCCCTGCTCGGCGAGCTCACCGGCGCTGAGGCCGCGCTGGTGGTGAACAACTGCGCGGCCGCGGTGCTGCTCGCCGGGGCGGCGCTGGCCGCGGGGCGCGAGCTGGTGGTGTCGCGCGGGCAGCTCGTGGAGATCGGCGGATCGTTCCGGGTGCCGGACGTGGTGGCGCAGTCGGGCGCGCGGCTCGTGGAGGTGGGCACCACCAATCGCACGCGGCTCGCGGACTACGAGCGCGCGCTCCGCGCCGACACCGGCGCGCTGCTGCGTGCGCACCAATCGAACTTCCGCACCGTCGGCTTCGTGGAGGAGGTGGAGATCGAGGAGCTGTGCGCGCTCGGCGTGCCGGTGATCGACGACGTGGGCTCGGGCGCCCTGGCCGAGCGCGTGCCGGAGCTCGCGGACGAGCCGCCGGTGCGGCGCTCGGTGGCGGCCGGCTGCGCCGTGGTCTGCTTCTCGGGCGACAAGCTCCTCGGCGGGCCGCAGGCGGGGCTGATGGTGGGGAAGCGGGACGCGATCGAGCGCTGCCGCAGGCATCCGCTGGCACGCGCGCTCCGGATCGACAAGCTTTCGCTGGCCGCGCTCGAGGCCACGCTGCGGATCTACCGTGATCCGGCGGGCGCGCTTCGCCAGGTGCCGGTTCTGCGGATGCTCACCGCCGCGGAGGACGAGCTCGCCGCGCGAGCGGAGCTGATGCGCTCCGAGCTGGCGGAAGCGGGCGTGGACGCTCGCGTGATCACCGCGGCCGCGAAGGTGGGCGGCGGAGCGCTGCCGCTGCTCGAGCTGTCGGGCCCGGTGTGCGCGGTGGATCCGGCGCCGCTGTCGCTGGACGAGCTGGCGCGGCGGCTGCGTGCGGGGGACCCACCGGTGGTGGGACGCGCGCGGCAGGGCTGGCTGCTGCTCGACCCTCGCACGCTTGATGACGCCGAGGCGGCCACGGCGGCAAGCGGCGTGATCGCGGCGCTCCGGTAGCCCTCATCCCGATGGCCACACCTCAGCGCCGCGACCAGCCGCTCACACTAGGAACCGCCGGTCACATCGATCACGGCAAGACCGCATTGGTCGATGCGCTAACTGGTAAGAACACCGATCGGCTGCCGGAGGAGCGGTCGAGGGGAATTTCGATCGAGCTCGGCTATGCGCCCCTCGCGCTGCCGAGCGGCCGCCGCGCGTCGGTGGTGGACGTGCCGGGCCACGAGCGCTTCGTGCGCACGATGGTGGCCGGCGCCTCGGGGATCGACTTCTACCTGCTCTGCGTTGCCGCCGACGATGGCGTGATGCCGCAGACGCGCGAGCACCTCGCCGTGCTGCGGCAGCTTGGCGTGGACGTGGGTGTGGCGGCCGTGACCAAGGCCGACGTCGGGGAGCCGGAGCTCGTGGAGGAGGAGGTGCGCGATCTCCTGCCCGGGGTGGAGGTGGTGCGGGTGTCCGCGCTCGAGCGGACCGGGCTCAACGAGCTGCTGGCCGCGCTCGACCGCGCGGCGGAACGGGTTCAGGGACGCGCCGGCGCGGATGGCATGCCACGCCTTCACCTCGATCGCTCTTTCACCTTGAAGGGAATCGGCACGGTGGTCACCGGCACGCTCTGGTCGGGCTCGATCGGCGCGGGCGACAGCGTGCGCGTGCTGCCGCGCGGGCTGAATGCCCGCGTCCGCTCCGTGCAGGTGCACGACCAGGCGGTCGAGCGCGCGGAGGCCGGTCAGCGGGTGGCGCTCAACCTGGTGGGGGTTGGCTGGCGGGAGCTCGGCCGCGGCGACGTGGTGAGCGCGGCGGATGCGGATCTGGCCCCCACGTATCTCGTCGACGCCGCGCTGTCGCTCGAGCCCGGCGCGCGTCCGCTCGAGCGAGGCACCCGCGTGCACATCCACCACGGCACGCGCGAGGCGCCCGCACGCGTTGTTCCGCTTGGCGGCGGGTATGCGCAGCTGCGCCTCGAGGCGCCGCTGGTGCCGCTGCCCGGCGATCGGCTGATCGTCCGCCAGCTCGCCCCGCCCGACACGATCGGCGGTGGGGTGGTGATTGACGCTCACCCGCGCAAGCACGGCGAGTCGCCCGAGGTGGTGGAGCGGCTGCGGGCGCTCGAGCGAGGGGAGGTGCCGGCCGCGGCTGAGGAGCCCGAGCCGCAGGCAGCAGTGGAGGAGCAGCCGCCGCCGCTCGACGAGGCGGCACTGCAGATCGCCTCGCTGCTGCGGGCGGACGGCCGCGAGCCGCGCACGGACAACGAGCTGGCGGAGGCGGCGGGACTGTCCGCGGGCGAGGCGTCCGAGCGCCTCCGCCGCCTGGCCACCGCGGGACAGGCCGTGCGCGTGGCGCGCAATCTCCACTTCCACCCGGAGCCGCTCGCCGAGCTGGAGGCACGGGTGATCGCGCTGTGCGAGCGCGACGGCAGCGCCAGCATTGCCTCGGTGCGCGACGAGCTCGGCACCTCGCGCAAGTACGCGCAGGCGCTCCTCGAGCACCTGGACGGCGAGAAGGTCACGCGCCGCGTGGGCGACGCGCACGTGCTGCGGCGACGCTAGTGCTGATAGATGCCCGCGGGCGGGCGGTCATCGAGCCGGTTGAAGTAGAGCGCCGGCAGCGGGATCACGCCCGGCGCGGCTGAGCGGAAGCGAAACAGGGTGTAGGTGGGCGTGACGCGCCGCTCCACGAGCCTGAAGCCGGCCACGGGCGGAGCATGCGTGGCGGGGCGCGGCGGCGGCTTGGCGCCTGAGAAGGTGCTGCCGCGCTGCGCGAGCGCCACCACGTCGATCTCCTTCACCGGAATCGGCCGCGGGCTGAAGCGGCCGCCGAGGTAGAGGCGGATCGGCACGGATGACGACGCCGGCGTGACCACGATCGCGCGCGGCACCGTGGCCGGGCCGAGCGCGCGGGCCACGCCACGGTTGTTCTCGCGCTGGTACGCCGGGTTCGCCCACACCGAGATCGACACGAACAGGCCGATCGCGCACAGGCCGAGGGCGGCTCCGAGGCCGCTGCGCCCGGCCCGCCGCGCGCCGAGGCCGATCGCGGGCACGAGCATCAGCGGCAGCCAGGCGGCCAGGACGTTGCGCGTGTCCAGGTAATCGGCGCCGGCCAGCGCGAGGACGATCGGGATGCCCACTCCCACGAGCCCCACGAGGGCCGCGATTCCCGCGGCGCGGCGCTCCCGCTCAACCAGCCGCGCATACACGAGCCAGAGGGCAATGGCGATGAAGGCCGCGCCGAGCGCGACCACCACCGTCTGCGCCGGGGACGCGTAGCCCACCACGAACTGCTTCGCCACCTGAGCGATCCGCTTGGCCAGCGAGCTCTGGGTGATGAACGAGGTGGTGTCGAGCCGGCGCTGGCGAAGGAGCAGCGGCAGCAGCGCGGCGCCGACCGCGAGCAGCACGACGATGGCGGCGGCCGGCCGGCGCCTGTCGCGCGCCCGCAGCAGCAGCCATGCCGCCTCGGGGATCACCACGAACGCGGCGAAGTAGTGGGTGGCGATGGCAAGCGCGGAGGCGGCGGTCCAGAGCACGAGCGTGCGGTCGCGCTGCTCGGCCAGCTGCCGCACGAAGAACAGGAACGAGAGCGCGGCGAACAGCGCCATCAACGAGTACGAGCGCGCCTCCTGCGAGTACCAGATGAGCAGCGGGTTGACCGCGGCGAGCGCCGCGATCACGAGTCCGACACGCTCCGATACAAGGCGCTTGGCGGCGAGGTATGCCACCGGCACGAACGCGGTGCCCGCGAGCGCCGACAGGGAGCGAAGCCCCACCTCGCCATTGCCGAACACTCGGCTCCACATCCAGGCGACCATGTAATAGAGCGGCGGCGTGGACTCGCTGCCGCCGATGCTGGAGAGCATGTGGCCGAAGCTGCCCTGCAGCAGCCGCACGGTCACCGCCTCGTCGAACCAGTAGCTCTGGATGTGGAGCGTGGAGAACCGAAGTGCCGCCGCGAGCGCCGTCAGGGCCACGATCGCCTGGACGGAACGGGCCCGCATAGGGCGGGGAGCTTACGAGGCGCGCCCAACGGCAGCCCGCAATCCGGGTGTCACCCCCTAAGCATGAAATACGCGCATCTGGGATGACACCCGGAGCTCAGGGCCCGAATTCGGAGGTTGAGCTGGACGGCTTGGGCGCCGGAGCGGGGGTTGCGGGCACCGGCGCCGGCGCCGGCGCGGGCCCCGGGGTGGGACGGGGCGCCGGAGCCGCCACCGGCGCCTGGGCCCGGGCTGCGATGCGGCGCTTCACGGAGTGCGCGGCGTGGGCGCGCGGATGACGCCTCACCCGTAATTGCTTCTTTTTGTGCACGACGGTGGGCCGCGGCGCAACACGGGACTGTTGCGGTGGCGCGGGAGGCGAATCGTGAGAGCTCACCACCACAGCACCACCACCCACAAGCGCTCCAGCCACCGCCACCACCGCCGCCGTCTTCTGCATGCCGAGGTGTCCGAAGAAGCGGCCGAGGCGATGGAGAAAGCCAGGCACGAGCAGCGGAGCGAACGCCGCCACCCGCGCCGGGGCCGCGCGGTGGTCCCGCAGCGCCGCCCGGCAAGCGAGGCAGCTCCGCAGATGCGGCCGCAGCGCCGACATGTCCTCCGCGGTCGCCTCCCCGTCCACCAGCCGTGACAGCAAGGGCGCGAGCCGCTCGCATTCGGCCCCGGACTCAATCCCCGCCACGCGATCGAGGAACCGCCGCCGGCCCTCAGTCAGGCAGCGATTCACCTTCGTGTACGTGAACCCCGTCTCGTCGCAGATCTGCCTGTAGCTGTAGCCCTCCGCTCGCAGCAGCAGGCAGCGCACCTCCTGCGGCTTGAGCCGGCTCATCGCCTCGATCCCCACGCGCAGGCGCTCGAAGCGCTCGGCCTGCTCGTGCGTTGGCGGCACGAATCCGGAAGCGAGCTCTGAGTCTCCGGCCAGCTCCGCGCGCTTGCGCTGCTTCTGGATCGCGAACGCCTCGTGCTTCACCACCGTCTTGAGCCACGGCACGAGGTCATCCTCAGAAACCGAAGGCGCCCGCGTGAGCAGGATCTCGAGGCCGCGCTGGTACGCGTCTTCCGCATCCTCGGCGCTGAGCGAGTAGCGCCGCGCCGTGGCGATCAGCTGCCCGCTGTGGCGCTCCACCAGAGCGCGCGCCGCGGGCGAGATCTCCTCGCGCGTGGGGCGGTCATCCGCCGCCCGACCTCCGTGTCGGATCGCTTCCTGCATTCCCCTGCCGGAAGTCCAGAGTGCGGCGGGTTTCGCCCCCCGGCAATACCTCAGAACACGAAGAAAGCCCGCTCCTAGCGAACTTTTTGAGGCCGCAGCATGTGCGCCATCACGCGCGGGCTGAAGATTGTGAGCGGCGAGCGCCGGCGGGCGCCGACGGCTTCGAACGCCGCGTACACCACCGGGTCGTGCGCGGCGCCGATGTACATGCGGCGCTCGAACGGATTCGCCTTGCGTGCCGTGGCGAGGTCGGCGATCAGGAAGTGGTGAGGGCCAAGCCGGCGGCGATGGAGCTTGCGGTACCGCTGCAAGCCCGGATCGATGTCGGCACCTGACGCGAGCGCGGGCCCGACGCAATCGGCCAGCCAGTCCGCGCTCTGGAAGGCCCAGCCGCAGCCCACGCCCCAAAGCGGGTCGCTGGCGAGGGCGGCGTCGCCGACGAACGCCATTCCGCGCGCGGCCGCCGGACGCATCACGTTCGGAAGCTTGAGCTTGCCGATCATCTTCGACTCCCGTTTCGCACCGCTCAGGTTCGGAGCGTCCGGCAGTGCCGCGATGTAGCGGGAGTACGCGCCATCGAGGTCCGCCCGGAACTCCGGCAGGCGGTCCTCGTGCGGCGCGGCAAGCACGATCGTCAGTCCGTCCTCGTTCGGGAACGTGTAGGCGCAGTCGGGCTCCATGAACCACATGCGCGAGCGCGTGTTTCCCGGCTCGAGCCCGCTCCAGTAAGCCCAATAGAAGAAGCGACGGTGCGGCCGCACTCGCCCGGCAACGCCCGCGAGCTCGGCCATGCGCGACTCGCGACCGTCCGCCGCCACCACGAGCTTCGCATCGAGCGAGCGGCGGGCTCGCGAGCTGTCCTCCATCTCCACGCCGGTCACGCGCCCGCTGCCGCGCAGGCCGACCACGGTCTGGCCGGGCATGTAGTCGACGCCCGGGGTGTCGGCCGCCAGCTTGCGCAGGATCGGGTCGAGGGTGCGGCGCGTGATGTTGTACCCGTACGAGACCTCAGCCAGCGGCCTGATCCAGCCGGTGTACGGCGACCAGAAGTCGACGCTGTTCCGCACCGCACCGCGCTCCTCGATCAACTCCGCGAGCCCGAGCTTCTCGATGGTCGGCGTGGCGCTCGGCTGGATGTAGTGCGTGCACACCGTCTTGTAGTGATCCGGGTCGGGGCTCCGCTCCACCAGCGCCACGCGGGCGCCCGCGCGCGCAAGGAGGCGGGCGGCGGTGCAACCGGCCACGCTCGCGCCCACGATCACGGCGTCATACGAGCCCATCTGCCGAGCCTCCCGCGTCTAGGCGGGGCAGTCAAGTGAAATCACTGGCGAAATCTTCGGATCGGATGTAGGTTCGGATCAGCGTCCGCTCCGTTCGCGGTTTCACCCTCAGGTCTTGGCCCGACCGCCCAGAGGCGAGCAATCCCCCCACAAGGGGGGCTTCCTCGCTGGATGAATCTCTAGAGTCGTAGCTGCGACGTCGGCGCAGCGCCGTCCGCGACTCCGTGCGCACCGGTACATTTGCGCGCGGGAGAGGTTTCTTAAGGCAGGGCGAGAATGGCCAATGGGCTGGTGAGACATCTTGAGGAGGTGAAGTCGGCGCCGGTCGCGCTCCCTTCGCGCGACGTGCGTGCACGGAAGCCGCTCCTGCTTCGCATGGAGACGGGCCGCAGCCTCGTGCGCGTGGTCACCCTCGCCGCGCTCGACGCCCTCGGCCTGTTCCTCGCCATCTGGACCGCGCTCGAGGTGAAGGCGGCCGTGCGCGGCAAGTCCGACCTGGTGCTGTCGTTCCATCAGGCGTGGGACGTCGCACCTCTCGCCTGCCTCGTCACGATCCTGCTGTTCGCGCGCTCGCGCCTGTACGGGCCGCGCGCGATCCGGCCCGGGTTCGCGCGCGTGATCGGGTCGCTCTTCCAGGTGATGATCGTGTCGCTGATCTACGGCGTGGTGGAGGGCGGCCACTTCAGCTCGTACTACATCTTCTACGGGTCGCTGTTCTTCGCGCTGATCTACGTGAGCGCGTTCCGATGGGCGTTCGAGAAGGCGAGCGGCGCACTGCTGCGGGCCGCGGGCTACCGGCGCCGCGCCGTGCTCGTGGGCTCCGGGCCGCACATCCAGGAGGTGGCCGCGGCGCTCGGCGGCGGAAAGCATCCCGAGCTCGAGCCCGTGGGCTTCGTGTCGCTAACGCCGCTGCCCTCGAATGGCCTGAAGGACCTCGGCCCGCTCGATCAGATCGACCGCTACTTCGGGCAGATCGACGAGGTGCTCATCGCGGACCCGGACTTCCCGCAGGGCGAGGCCGTCGAGCTCGTGGACCGCTGCCACCGGCACGGCGTGCGCGTGCGCGTGGCGCCGTCCACGATGGAGATCCTGATGGACCGCGTGGAGTTCGTCCCGGGACAGACGCTCCCGCTGTTCGAGCTCAAGCCCCCTGTGTTCGAGGGCGCCGACTGGGTCCTCAAGCGCTCCTTCGACATCGTCGGCTCGCTGCTGCTGCTCCTGTTCTGCGCGCCCGTGATGCTGGTGATCGCGCTGGCGGTGAAGTTCACCTCCCGCGGACCGGTGATCTACCGCTCGATGCGGCCCGGCATCGGTGGCGAGTCCTTCCCCTGCCTCAAGTTCCGGACGATGTACGACGACGCCGAGCTGCGCCAGCCGGAGCTCGAGGAGCAGAACGAGAAGGGCGGGGCGATTTTCAAGATCAGGCGCGACCCGCGGGTCACGCCGGTCGGCCAGTTTCTCCGCCGCTGGTCGCTCGACGAGCTGCCGCAGCTGTTCAACGTGCTGCGCGGCGAGATGTCGCTCGTGGGTCCGCGCCCGCTTCCGCAGCGCGACTTCGACCGCCTCGAGGACTGGCATCGCAAGCGCTACCTCGTGCTGCCCGGCATCACCGGGCTGTGGCAGGTGTCGGGGCGCTCGGAGCTCGACTTCGACGAGCTGGTGCGGCTCGACTTCCTCTACCTCGAGAACTGGTCCGTGTTCCAGGACCTGAGCATCATGCTCAAGACGATTCCGGCCGTGATCAAGGCCAAGGGCGCCTGGTAGACGAGCCGCTCAGCGACGGCGTGGTGACGCTGCGTCGGTGGCGCGAGGAGGACGCGCCGCGCGTCGCGGAGATCTGTCAGGACCCGGAGATCCCGCGCTGGACCAACGTGCCGTCGCCGTACACCGAGGACGATGCTCGCGCGTTCATCCGCGGCGCGGACGACCGGGCGCGGGCGATCGTGGATGCCGGCAGCGGTGAGCTGCTGGGCGCCGTAGGGCTCAGGTTTCCGGACGACGGAGTGGGCGAGGTGGGCTACTGGCTTGGAGCGCACGCACGTGGGCGCGGAGTGGCCACTCGCGCCGTGAAGCTGATGTGCCGCTGGGCGTTCGACGAGTTCTCGCTAGGTCGCATGCAGCTCCACACGCTGCCGGGTAACGAGGCATCGGAGCGGGTGGCCGAGCGCGCCGGCTTCACGCGGGAAGGCGTGCTGCGGCAGTTCGCCGTGATGAAGGGCGAGCGCCGCGACATCACGATGTTCTCGCTGCTGCCGGAAGAGATCTAGCCGCGCTGCCGCTCGCGGTAGGCGCGCGCCTTCGCGCGGTTGCCGCACACCTTCATGCTGCACCACGTGCGGGAGCGGTTCTTCGACTGGTCGAAGAAGGCCCACTGGCAGTCGTCGAGCCGGCAGGCCTTGAGCCGCTGCCAGGTCTCATCCGCCATCGACGTGTATGCCACCGCCAGGATCCGCGAGAGCGCACCGGGCACGTCCGCCTCGTCCGGCACGAGCTCGGCCTTGCCGCTCGGCGAGAAGCTCACCCGCAGCCGCGAGCGTTCCGCGGCGGTGTTCAACTTCGCGACTGCGGCGGGATCGAGCGGCGCGCCGTTGTTCGCGAGGAGGAGCGAGCGGATCGCTTCGCGCACGGTCAGGGCGCTCTCCAGATCGTCACCCGTCACGGTCGCATCGGCGGGAAGCAGGTCGCGCTCCCGGAGCCATTCGCTCAGGGCGGCCGGGTCGCGCAGCGTCTCGCCGTCGGCCTCGTCGAGCTCGTTGGTGTTCACGAACTCCTCAATCAGCTTCGCGCCCGCCGGAGTGGGGATGAGCTCTTCTGTCATCCTGATCAATTCTAGTGCGTTACCTCCTAATTGATTTGGGTGGTGACGCTGGGGAGAGAACAAGGAAATGGCGAGCCGCTACGACGACGAGCTCTGGGAGCTCGTGCCGGAACTCGGCAACCGCCCGCCCGCGCACATCGCCGGCTTCGTGCGCTCACTCGGGAGCGCCGAGCGGGCGCTCGACGTGGGCTGCGGGGACGGGCGGCTGAGCGCGGAGCTCGACGCGCGGCGCCTCGTGGCGGCCGATCCGTCGCGCATCGCGCTGGAACGCGCGCGCCGGCGACTCGACGCGGACGTGGAGCTCGTCGAGCTCGAGCCCGATCAGGAGCTGCCGCTCGAGGACTCCCAGTTCGACCTCGTGCTGTGCGCGGAGACGCTCGAGCACGTGCGCGACGTCCAGCTCTTGCTGTCCGAGATCAGGCGCGTGCTGCGCCCGGGCGGAACGCTCGCGGTCACGACCCCGGCGCACAACCGGCTCACCGGCCTGCGCGTCCTGGTCCGCGGCTTCGACGCCTGCTTCGACCCGCTGTCGCCGCACCTGCGCTTCTTCAGCAGGCGCTCGCTCGGCCGCCTGCTCGACGAGATGGGGTTCGACGTGCGCTCGCTGCGGCGCGAGAAGGGCACGCTGCTCGCGACGGCGCGCCGCTGACTACTCGCCGGGCGAAGGCGCGAGGCTGCCACCGGCCGGCGAGCTCGACCCGTGGTGCTTCGTCCTCACTCCGCGAGCGGCTGCGCTGGCCTCCAGGAACAGCGTCTGCGCCGACTGCTCGAGCGGGTCCAGATACAGCTCGGCCCGGAGTGCCTGGAGCGCTGCCCGCGGGTTGTGCAGCCGGTTGAGCTCGTAGTCCGCGAGCTTCTCCCACAGCTGCGGGTTGCTCGGCTGCTCGATCACCGCCGCCTCGATCGTGGCGAGCGCGTCCTTCGTGTCGCCACCCGTGTCCTGTATCGCCGCCCGGACGAGCAGGGGCTTGGGCGAGAGCGGGTTGAGGTTGTGCGCGTGATCGGCCTTGGCCAGCGCCTGCTGCAGGTGCCCCTGCGACGCGAGCGTGAGCGCGTCACGCGTGGCGGAGTCCGAGCGCTCCGGCTGATCCACCGCCCAGGCGCACAGCACGGCCGCGATCGCCACCGCCACGGCGGTGCCCACGCGCGCCGGATCCCTCGGCAGGAACCAGCCGCGCGCGCTCCGCGGCAACTCGATCCCACCTGCGGTGGCCGGCGCCGGAGCACCCGCCGTGCTCAGCACGGGCAGCGGTCCGCGCCCGGCGGCAAAGCCCGCCACGAAGATCCCCATCACCGCACAGCCTGGGACGAACCAGGTCCAGTCGATCGCCGAGTGCAGGCCGAACACGAGAGCCGACAGCACGAGCGCCGTGACACCCACCCGTTCGGCATCCCAGCGGCCCGGTCCGCCCGGCCGCTGCCGCCAGAAGCGCAGCCGCCCGCCGGTGGTCCTGAACACGGCGGCGAACCATGCAGCCGCGAAGGCGAGCACCACCACGAGCCCCACCGTGCCGAGGTCCGCCATTGTCTGGGCGAAGAAGCCGTGAGCGTGCCGCGCCACGAGCACGTCCTTGCGGTAGCGAAGGCGCGCGGTGCCGAAGGTGCCTGCGCCTGTGCCGAGCGCCGGATGGGCGGCGAAGATGTGGCCGGCATTGCGCCAGTAGCGCCCGCGCGAAGAGGAGGTCTGCGTGAGCCGCTGCGGGCCCCCCGATGTGGTGGCCGTCTCGCTCGTGAGGTCGTGGAAGCGGTTCGAGATCGTGCCTGTGAGACCGCGCTGGCTGAACGCGACCGAGGTGAAGAGCGCGAGAGGCACGAGGCAGGCGCACGCCACGGCAGTGACTCCGACTCGCCGCCGGATGCGAATGGAGGGCGCGGTGAGGCTCACACGGAACCCGATCGCGAGGCCCACCGCCAGCAGCACCACGACCATCGTCAGGAGGAGCAGCCCGAACTCGCCGGCCGCGCTCTCGCGCACGCTCAGCGGCACCAGGTCCTTCGTGAACGCGTCGCGATGGAGCGCCCACACGATCACGGGCGCGGCGCCAACGACCGACACGCCGACAACCGCGAGGCTGCGCACCCGCAGCGGCACGAAGGCGAACCACACGATCATCGCCACCACCGCCGCGGCGAGCGCGCCGCGCGAGTAGCTCAGGAAGAGCGCGACGATCAGCAGGCCGAGCAGCGGGTAGGCGAGCGCGTTGGCAGGCGCGTGTCCGGAGCGGCGCGCGCCCAGCCACACGGCGGGCGGGATGGCGAGAGCCGCGGTCACCCCCACCGCGTTCCAGTAGTTGTACGGCTTGCCGATGCGCGCGTAGATCTCGTCCGTGGCGAGCGTGCCCGGCCAGACCCTCGAGGCGAGCGCATAGATCACCACGGCGCCCGCCCCGATCAGGATGCCCTTGAGCAGCACGCTCCACGACCCTGGTGCCAGGCGCGCCAGGGCGATGCCCGCGGCGAACACCACGAGGTACGTGAGCGTTCGGTTCACCTCGATCCAGGTGAGGTCCGGCGCGATCGACCAGAGAAGCGAGAGCGTGGTGAGCGCGGCGAGCGCGGCGAACGCCAGGAGCGCGGTGCCGCCGTCAAAGCGGTCGCGGCGCCCGTGCAGGACCGCTGCCGCCACGAGCAGCGCGCCGGCGATGATCAGAAGGATCTCGACCCAGGTGAGCGAGCGGAGCTCTGATCCGCCCCCGGCCCCGAATGCAACTCCGGCGAGCGCCGCGCCTATTAGGACGCTAGCGGCGGAGGAGGCGTAGCGCCGCACCAAAGGCCTCGGGGAACCTGCGCCGCAGCGCAACCACACCGCCGGCCGCGCAGAGCGCGCCGATCGCGATCAGGGCAAGCAGCACCGGCATCGGCAGGCTGTTGGCCGCGCCGGCCGTCTTGAAGACGCCGCCGGTGCCCGGCACCACCTTCTCACCGTGCAGCGAGAGCGACGGGGCGTTCCCGCCATTCTTGGCGTGGTTGAGGGCGTTGATGTCGCTCGGCGAGGCCGACGCACCGCCGCCACCACCACCGCCGGAGCTGCCGCCGGCGCCTCCCACGGGGCCGTTCGAGCTGCCATGGCTGTGGCCGCCGGAGCCCTGCACCTCTGCCTGGTTGATCACGTCGCGGCAGTTTGTGTACTCGTCAACGTCGGTTGGAAGAATCTTCTCGGCCTTTTTGAGATCGCTGAGCGAGTAGTGGCGATTGAGCTTGCCGTCCTGCGCGCAGTCGCGGATCACCTGCTGCGGGCTCGCCATTGCCACCTGGGCAGGAACGAGCACCGCGAAGGCGGCCACGAGCGGAATCAACGTGTGACGAATTCGAGGCATGAATGGGACCTTCCCCTGTCGGGCGACTATCTACACAACTCCCGGGCCAGCGCCACGCGCATTGCGGTGACGGCAAAAAGAGCCGTGGACGGCCGTTCCTTCTTCAGGCTAGCAATATGCATCGGCTAGGTCCTCTCGGCGGCTGAAAGAGCCCGCCGCATCCCCGTGACCCACGCAGCGTATGTGAAACGCGCGACGTCCCGCCGGGCGGCTGCGCCCAGCCCGCTGCGAAGCTGCGGATTTTGCGCCAATCCGCGCAATCTCGTGGCCAGTGCCTCGGGATCACGCTGCGGGACGACGAGTCCATTGTGGCCGTCCTGCACCAGGCCGCCGCTTGCGGCGCCGACTGCATCGCTTGTGATTACCGCTGTGCCCTGGTGCATGGCTTCGTTCACAACCAACCCCCAGGGCTCGAGGAAAGTTGCGGTTCGGATCGAGGGCAGCACGAGCACGTCCGCGGCGGCGTACAGAGCGGGCAGATGGTCGCGCGGGACGAGGCCGAGCGCCTGTATGTCGGCGGGCTGGCGCGCCACCTCTTCGCGGAGCGGTCCGTCTCCTGCGAGCGCGAGCACGGCGCTTTCGCCGAGCTCCGCGCGGCGCCATGCGTCGAGCAGCACCCGCACCCCCTTCTCCTCCTCGAGGCGGCCCACGAAGAGCGCGAGGAAGCCGCCGTCCGCGGGTGCGCCCGCGTGCATCCGCGCATGGGCGCGAAGGTCGGGCGAGATCTCCTTGCCGAACTCGGCCACGTCCACGGCCTGCGGCGCCTCGAACACGTTGTGCGAGTTGCGGCGCCGCTCGCTCACGTAGGCGCTCACGTGCGGTCCGTAGGTGGCTATGGCGTCGGCGTGCCTGTAGATGTGGCGTAGCGGGAGGTAGGACAGGGCGTGGGCGGGGGTGCGGGGGTGCGCCCAGAGCGACGCCCAGAGGACGAACGGCACGCGGGCGCGGCGCGCGGCCAGGTAGCTCGCCGGCAGCGCGATGCGGCCGCCGAGACCGCAGATCACGGCTCGGTAGCGTCCCTCGGCAACGCGCCTCGCCGCCTCGAACTGGCTGATCCCGCCGTCCGCCCACGCGAGCACCTCCACGTTCGCCTCCTCCGACAGGAGCTGGAAGGGCTCGCGCCGGTAATCGGTCACGGTGCTGGTGATCAGCGCGGCGGGCTTCAGCGTGGGCCCTCCTCGATCGCGCGCTCGTATGCCTTCACGGTCTGCTCGCCGCATCGGACCCAGGAGAAGTGTTCGGTGGCGGTCTTGCGAGCGGCCTCCGAGAGAGCCGCGAGCCGGTGCTCGTCGCTCAGCAGGCCGGCGATCTCGTCGGCGAGCGCGTCCGGGTCGCGCGGCGGAACGAGCACCATCCCGCCGCCGAGGGCGGCGATCTCCTCGGGCCCGCCCTCGCCGCGGCAGCCGATGGCCGGCAGGCCGCAGGCCAGCGCCTCCACGTAGGCCACGCCGAAGGCCTCGTCGAGGCTCGGCAAAGCCATCACGTGGCAGCGCGAGAGCTCGCGGAGCGCCTCGTCGGGGGGCAGCTGCCCGAGCCAGTCGATCCTGTCAGTCACGCCGAGGTCCGCCGCGAGCCGCTCGAGCGCCGGGCGCTCCGGGCCGTCGCCGATCACCACCCAGCGCGCGTCAGGCACCCGCGCGGTGATCACCGTGAGGGCATGCAGCACATCCACGTGGCGCTTTCTGCCGACGATGTGGCTGAGGGTGGCGACGGTGGGTTCCGCGCGCTTCGGCGGCGGGTCGGCCGGAGCGTCGGCACCGAGGTGCACCACGCACATCCTGGCGGGGGAGCCGGTGAGGGCCGAGCAGCGGATCAGCGTGTCCCTGCCGTTGCAGAGCACCATGCTCGAACGCCTGAGGATTCCGCCTATGCGGGCGCGCGCCTGCGGCGTCGACACGAGCGGCCCGAGCACGTCGCCGCCGTGCACGGAGACGGCGAGCGGCAGCTTCTCCTGCTCGGTGAAGGCGAGCGCCGCGCCCGCGGCCGGCAGCGCGTAGTGCGCGTGCACGAGGTCGAGCGGCTGGTCCGTGTGGAGCTTCGCCAGGGCCTTGGCGAGCGGGCCGCGCGCCCAGCGGTCCCACGTGGCGTAGCTCTGCTCGCGCGGTGGGGAGACGAAGCGCACGTACTCCACGTCGAGGCCGTCGAGCATGTCGTGCCGGGGCTGGCTCACCGCGCCTGCCACGGCGCGGCTCAGGCGGCGAGCGGACCGCAGAGTGGACACCGGCGGGAGCGGCCGCTCGAGCACGAGCACGCGCACGTCCGCACCCGCGTCGCGGGCGGCCACCGCCTGGCGATGCGCCCACACTCCCAGCACTGGGTCGCGCCGCCGCGGGTAGTACTCGGCCACCACGCACACCCTCATGGCGTGACTTTCCTGTGCGTTGCGAGCGTCTCCTGCGCCTGCGACGCGCGCACGAACGGACGGCCCGTGAGGAACCGCTGCGCTTCGGCGATTGGCTCCGCGAACCCGTACGCGGTCGCCACCGGTGCGTGCTCGTGCCGCACGGGGAGCGCATCGGCGATGCCGAGCCGCCAGCCCCGCTCAGCCGCGAGCGCCGCCCAGTGGAGATCGAGTCCCCAGCCGTAGCGGAGGTCAGGGAATGGGGTGAGCGTCTCCGCGGCGTCGCGGCGGAACGCGGTCACCGGGCCGATCTCCACGAAGCGGGTCTCGCGCAGGAGCGAGCCGCCGCGCCGGCGAGCCACGCGCCAGGCCGCGTGGCTCATCAGCGTCTGCGCCGGCTGCACCAGCGCGAGGTCGAAGTGCTCGGCGAGACCGAGCAGGCGGTCGAGGAAGTGGGGCGGGAGGCCGACGTCGTCGTCGAACACGAGCAGCCAGTCGTACTCGGCGGCCCCCTGCAGGAGCCTGTTCAGGTTCTGGAACTTGCCGCCGCTGAGCGCGCCGGCCGCCGTGCTGTCCGCGAGCCCTGGCAGTGGCTCGCCGGTGGAGCCGAGACGCAGGCGCAGATCGTGCCGCGTGCGCCGGAGCTCCCTTACGGCGGGTTCGATGTGGGCGCTGCCCGGCCGGTACACCGACACGCCGAGCACGCCGCGGCGCGGCACGGCGGCGGCCAGCCGGTCGAGTGAGCGTGCGTGAGTGCGCGCGCGGACGTCGAGCAGGGCATCGCCGACGGTGCGGGACACCGTGCGCCTGATGCCCGCAACGTGGCCGGTTTCCCCCGAGAGGAACTCCTCGGGCTCGGGCGGCGTGGCTCCCGTCTCGCTCACCGGCCGCGCACCGCCCTGATCGTCCGGCCGGCCGAGTGCGCTCCCATCACGAGCCCCTGCGGGCAGCCGCGGCGCACCGTGTGCCAGCCGCAGCCCGCCAGCGTCAGAAGCTCGCGCGACAGCGGTGGCTGGACGCCGCGCCGCTCGTCGTACGCGCGCAGGTTGCGACCGCGGAAGTAGGCGGAGCGCATCAGCGAACGGAGCCGCGCGTCGTCGCCCGCGCGCCGGTGGTCAAGCCCCGCCGCGGCCACGTAGATCACCTTCCCGCCCTCGGCGCGGAGGCGTCGCAGCCAGTCCTCCTCGTCGCCGCCGGTGGGGAGGGACTCGTCGAACTCGCCCACCCGCGCGAACGCCGACCTTCGGGCCAGCATGTTCGCGCTCCACACCAGCTCCGCCTCGCGGTCCTCCGGGCCGAGATCGAGCGTGGTGATGGGCGGCAGCTCGCGGCCGCACGAACGCGGCGCGGGTCCTTCGAAACGCGCGCGAATGGGTCCGCCGAGGGCCTCCGCGTCCGGATGCCGCTGGGCGCCGTCCACGAGTGCTCGCAGCCAGCCGGGCGGCGCGTACACGTCGTCGTCCACGAACGCGATGAGGTCCGCGGCCGCCGCGCGTGCCCCCTCGTTGCGGGCGGCGTTCACGCCGCGGGCGCGCTCGAGCCGCATGTAGCCGGCTTCGGCGCGGTGGGCCACCGCGGGCGTCTGGTCCACCGAGCCGTCGTCCACTACCACCACCTCGTACGGGGCTTCGATGTCCTGCGCGTTCAGCGAATCGAGCGTGACGGCGAGGTACTCGGCCCGATCGTGCGTGGGCACCACCACGGACACCACGGGCTGCGCAGACACGCGCGCAGGTTAAATAAATGACTGACTCCTCATCGCCGCGCCCCTGGATGACGCGCCATGCCGGCGCAGGATCGCCACCCACCTCCTCACCGATAGCTCCTCTGCTATCGGCTTCGTCAGCGTGCGGCGCCCTGCTGGGCCTGTCGCGCCCCCAGTGACACGTCGATTCGGAGTCAGTCATTTAGCCTGCCCGGCTGTGGCCGGGACCGTGGACATCGGGCTCGTATCGCTCGGCACCACGCCGGGGCTGACACGCGCGGACGCCGCGCTGGCGGAGCAGATCCGCGCGGCAGGCGCGAGCTGCGAGGTCGCGCCGGTGCGCATCGGGCGCGCCGCCGCCGCGCTGCGGCGCAACGCTGCGGTGACCGATCTCGTGGAGGCGCTGGGGGCGCGCCGGGCCGCCCGGGAGGTGGACGCGCGGGCACTCATCTTCTCGAGCGTGACCGCCGCGCTTCTTCAGCGCACGCCTCAGGTGCCGTGGGCTGTGAGGTTCGACTCGAAGGCGGCTATGAACCGGCCGGGCGTATCCGGCGCATGGCAGCGAGCACGTGAGCGGACGGTGCTGCGCAATGCCTCGCTGCTCCTGCCGTGGGGTGCGCAGGCTGGGCAGGGACTGGTCGTGCGGGTGCCGATCGAGGAGATACCGGATGGCCCGCAGCGGGACATCCACGCGATCGCGTACGCGGGCTATCCGCACAAGCGCGGTCTGGACGTGCTGTGCGCGGCATGGGCGAAGGCGTCGCGGCAGGGCGAGCGACTGGTGATCGGCGGCGTGGAGCATGAGCGCGCGTTGCGCTGGCTCGAGCGCCGTGGCCGGCCGGAGCCGCCGGGCGTGGAGTGGCCGGGACAGCTCGGGCGCGACGAATGGCTCGGGCTCGTGGCGCGCTCGCGGGTGTTCGTGAACGCCTCGCGCCGCGAGGACCACGGCCTCGCCCAGCTCGAGGCGCTTTCGGCGGGCTGCGTGCTCGTCACCGTGCCGTCGCCGGGACCGTATGAGGCGCTGCCGCTGGCACGCCGCCTCGCGCCCGAGCTCGTGTCGGAGGACCTCGCCTCGGCGCTGCGCGCGGGGCTCGACCTGCGCGACCGCAACGCTTATGCCGCACAGGCGCGTGAGCTGCTCGCGCCATTCCGCCCCGCAGCGGTGCAGCGCGTGGTGGCCGAGGAGCTGCTGCCCGCGCTTGGGATCCGATGAAGGTCCTCGTCCTCCACAACCGCTACCGGCTGCAGGGAGGTGAGGAGCGGGCGCTCGAGCTGCACCTGGATGCGCTGCGCCAGGCGGGTGTCGAGCACAGGGCGCTCGTGCGCGACTCGGCGCAGGCGGGACGTGCGCGCGCGGCCGGCGCGATGCTGCGCGGCGGTGACGAGCCGGAGGCGGTGGCGCGTGCGGTTCGCGACTTCGGCGCCGACGTGGTGCACGCGCACAACATGCAACCTCTCTTCGGGCCACGGGCGCTTGCCGCCGCGCGCGCGGAGGGCGCCCGCGTGGTGCTCCACCTACACAACTTCCGCCTGTTCTGCGCGATCGGCGTGGCCTTCCGGCTCGGCGAGCCCTGCTTCCGCTGCCATCACGGGCGGACGATCCCGGGACTCGTGCTGAACTGCCGGCGCTCGCTGCCGGAGGCGGCGGTGTACGCGGCGGCACTGTCGCGCCAGTACCCGCACGTGCTCGAGGTGGTGGACCGCTTCGTCGCGCCGAGCAGCTACGCCGTGGGTCAGCTCGTGCGGCTCGGCGTGCCCGATGACCGGGTGGAGCCGCTGCCGCACTACCTGCCGGATGAGGGGCTCGCCTCCGAGTCGCGCGCGGACGGTGGCGAGTTCGCGCTGGTGGTGGCACGGCTGTCCGGCGAGAAGGGAGTGGAGATGGCGATCGACGCCGCCGGGCTCGCCGGCGTGCCGCTCAAGGTGGTGGGCGACGGGCCGCTCCACCAAGCGATCGCCGAGCGGGCGCGGCTCTCGTCGACCCGAGTGGAGCTGCTCGGCCGCGTGCCGCCCGGGGAGCTTGGCGAGCTGATGCGCCGCGCCGCGGTGGTGCTCGTGCCGTCGCGCAGCGACGAGTCGTTCGGGCTCTCGGCGCTCGAGGCGATGGGGGCTGGCGTGCCGGTGATCGCCACGCGGGCGGGCGCGTTGCCAGAGCTCGTGGGGGAGGATCGGTGTGTGCCGCGCGGCGACGCGGCCGCGATGGCCGAGCGGCTGCGGGAGCTCTGGGGCGATCGGCAGCGGCGGCACGCCGATGGAAATGAGCTGATCGCGAGGGTGCACGAGCACTACGGCCGCGAGCGCTTTACGAAAAATCTGCTCGACCTCTACGCTCGGGTGACCAGCTCATGATGCGCACGCTCATAGCCTTCGCTCCGGTTGCTGCGCTGCTGTCGCTCGCGCCCGGTCCGGCCACGGCGCTCGTGGTGCGGAACGCGGCGCGCGCGGGCCGGCGCGACGCGCTGCTCACCACGGTTGGCAACTCGCTCGGGGTCCTGGCGTGGGGCTGCTTCGCCGCGCTCGGCATCGCCGCGGTGGTGGCGGCGTCCGCGGAGGTGTTCACGGTGATGAAGCTGATCGGCGCGGTGTTTCTGATCTACCTGGGAGTGCAGTCGCTCCGAGGTCGTGGCGAGCTGCCGCGGGCGCCGCTCAGCCGCTCCGCGCTGCGCGACGGCGTGGTCACCTCGATCGCAAATCCCAAGCTCGCCGCGTTCTTCGTCGCGCTCTTCCCGCAGTTCGTGCCGCATGGGGCGCCCGTGCTGCCGGCGGCGTTGCTGATGGCGTGCACGATCGTGGCGGTGGACCTCGTGTGGTACTCGGTGCTCGCCTATCTCGTGGCGCGGGCGCGGCGGGCGTTCGTGGAGGGGCCGTGGCTGCGGCGCTTCGAGCGCGCGACCGGTGCGGTTCTGGTGGGCCTCGGCGTGCGGCTCGCGCTAGAGCGCCGATGAGCGGCGCGGTTCTCACCGGCAGCTGCCTCTGCGGCGGCGTGCGCTTCGAGCTCACGGAGCGGCCCGAGGCCGCCGGCTACTGCCACTGCACCCGCTGCCAGCGGCGCACCGGCACCGCCTCGTCCGCCCAGGCGCGGATCGATGCGCGGACGTTCCGCCTGACGCAAGGCGAGGAGCTCGTGAAGGGCTGGCGGCACCCGGACGGCGGCTTCGAGAAGTGCTTCTGCCGCGAGTGCGGCGCGCACCTGTTCAGCCGCGACCCCGATGGCTCGCCGCACATGAGCATCCGCATGAGCGCGTTCGACCAGGATCCGGGCGTGCGGCCGATGTGGCGCACGTTCGTGAACTACGCCGCATCGTGGGAGCCGATCCCGGACGACGGGCTCGAGCGCTACCCCGAAGGCAAGCCCCGGGGCTAGCGATGAGCAGGCGCGAACGCATCCGCGCCTATGGAGCGGCGGCGGCGCTGGCGGTGGTCGGCGGAATCTGCGGCTTCGTGGTGTCCGGCCTCCCCGGCCAGATCATTCGCCTCAGCCTGATCACCCTCGCGATGGGCGCGGTGCTGCTGCTTGTGTTCTACGAGATCGGGCTGAGCGAGGACAGGGCGCGCGCTCGCGAGGAGGAGGAGCGCCGCCGCGAGCAGCCCGAGCATGAGGAGCCGCCGCGGCGGTTCTGGTCGCCGCGGCCGCGCCGGCCCAGCTAGCTCTGCCGCTACACCGGCCGCAGCGTGCCGGCGAACACCTGCCAGGCAAGCGCGGACTTGGCAGTCAGGCTGAGCAGGATGTACACCCGCTCGCCGAACAGGTAGTCGCGCCAACGGCCGACCCGCTTGTACTGAAGCAGCATGTTGATCGCGAACACGTTGAAGAAGACGAACAGCGATCCGTAGATCACGTAGACGAACGTGGGCGGGCCGCCGGACCCGCCGGAGCCGGCGCCGAAGAGATAGATGCCGATCGCGATCCACGGCACCGCGCCGGCGAAGCTGCCGAACCAGAACGGCAGCCAGTTCGTCTGGCGGGTGTGCTGATTCAGCAGTTCCATCAGCCAGCCGAACAGGATCATCGTGGCGTTGAGTGCGAACAGCAGGATCAGCGCCGCGATGTCGTAAATGCCCACGAGCATCGCGATCACCACGATCATCACCGAGGAGGAGACGGAGTACTCGGCCCAGCGGGCGTAGTTCACGCCGCGGCGCAGGTTCGCGAGGTACCAGTCGTACACGCGCGGCAGGCTCAGCGTGAGGTGCGCGACCGCGGAGATGAAGAGGAACGCGGCCACGAGCGGGGCAAGCCGGATGGTGAGCAGCTCCTGCAGGTCGGGCTCGAGCTTGCCGGTGGTTCCACTCATTTCGAGGAACGAGGAGGTGACGGGCAGCGCAAAGGACGTGGCGAGCGCGAGCATCGCCAGGCCCTGGGCGAGGTGCAGCCCGCCCATCGTCAGGTTGAAGGCCCGCAGGCGCGCGAAGCGCGAGCGGGTTGCCGTCGGGCTGCCGTTCGGAAGTTCAGTGGTGGCGGTCATCGTGTGTAGGGGGGCCGAGCTGAGCCCGGCACGGCACGGGGCATGCCGCGCCGGGCGCGCTCGGCGAGAGCCGGTCGTTCGACCGGCTAGCTCTGGGGCACCAGCACCCTGTTGATCACGTGGATCACGCCGTTCGAGGCGCGCACGTCGGGCGTGGTCACCCTCGCGCCGCCCACGAACACGCCGCCGCTGCGCGCACGCACGCTCAGCGACTGGCCGTTCAGCGTCTTCACGGCCTTGAGCTTCACGACCTTCTTCGAGGTCAGCCGGCCCTTGGCCACGTGGTACAGGAGAACGGCGCGCAGCTTCGCGCGATCCTTGAGGAGAGCGTTCAGCGTGCTCTTGGGGACCTTCTTGAAGGCGGCATCCGTGGGGGCGAACACGGTGTACGGGCCCCCGGCCGACAGCGTCTTCGCGAGCCCGGCGCGCTTCACCAGCGCGACGAGCGTCTTGAACTGGCCGGCCTTCACGGCGGTGTTCACGATGTTGGTGCGCTTGGCGGCCGGCCCCGCCGCGGGCGAGGCCGCAACCGGTGCGGCCACCGTGGCGGTGAGCGCCGCGCCGGCGACGAGCGTGGCGACGGATCGCTTGCGGAGGATCGAGGTGGTCACGGGGTGCTCCTTGTGGGACGGGAATGAACAAACCCTGGACAGGGTTGCGACAGAATAGGCGACATTCTCGCCCTGTGTCAAGAGTTTGTCTAAAATTCGTCTAAGGTCTATACTCCGCCCAATGGAAGAGGCCCGGCTGCGCATAGGGGAGCTTTCTCGGCGGGCGGGGGTGAGCGCCGACGTCCTGCGAGCGTGGGAGCGCCGCTACGGGCTGCTCGAGCCGGCGCGCACCGCCTCGGGCTACCGGCTCTACTCGGAGGACGACCTCGCCCGTGTGCAGGCGATGCGGGCGCACATCGCGCAGGGCCTGTCCGCCGCCGAGGCGGCCGGCCTGGCTCGAAGCGGGGCGGCGGCGCCCCCCGGCGACGGCGCGGCCGACCATGCCGCAGAGCTATGGGCATCGCTCGACGCATTCGACAATGCGCGCGCCCAGGCGGCGTTCGACCGGCTGGTGGCGGACTTCACCGTCGAGACGCTGCTGCGCGAGGCGGTGCTGCCCTACCTCCGCCTGCTCGGCGACCGCTGGGGCAGCGGCGACGCCTCCGTGGCCCAGGAGCACTTCGCATCCACCCTCCTGCGGGAGCGGCTGCTGGCCCTCGCGCGCGGCTGGGACCGCGGGGTCGGACCGCTCGCCCTGCTCGCGTGCGCCCCTGGTGAGCGGCATGACCTTGGCCTCGTGGCCTTCGGCATCGCGCTTCGTGGCATCGGCTGGCGCATCACCTTCCTCGGCGCCGACACGCCTATCGACACGCTGGCCGCGGCGAGCGCGCAGCTCGAGCCGGATGCCGTTGTGGTGGCCGCCCTCTCGCCTGAGCCGCTCCACAGCGTGGCGCGGCGGCTTGCGACCCTGGCCAAGGAGCGAAACGTGTTCCTGGCCGGCGCCGGGGCCGACGATGCGCTCGCCGAGCACGTGGGCGCTGAGCGGCTGCGCTCCGGGCCGCTCGAGGCGGTGGCCGAGCTGGTCACCGCGTCGGCGCCGCATCGCGCCTAGGTAAGGCTTGTCTCCTGCAGGAAGCGAGCCGTGCCGTCGTCGCCGGGGAAGAAGGACTCGATCGACAGCTCGGACACCGTCACATCCACCGCCGTGCCGAAGGTGGTGGCGGTGCTGATGAAGGAGAGCTCGGCGCCATCCGCGCGGATGCGAAGCGGCACTGCGATCTCGCTCGCCTCGAGGTCCACCGTGTGGCCCTCGCCGCCGCCCGGGTAGCTCGCAAGCTCGTCGTGGAGCGCGAACAGCGCGGGGTCGCCGCTCGCCACCGCCTGGCGGCCGAGGCGGTCGAGCAGGTGAGCGCGCCACTCGCCCAGGTTCACGATCCGCGGCGCTATGCCCTCCGGGTGGAGTGCGAGGCGGAGCACGTTTGCCGGCGGCTCGAGCAGATGCTCCGCGGCGCCCTCCGTGAGCAGCGGCACAGTGCGGTTGGCAGCCACGAGTCCCCAGTGCCGATCCACCACCACCGCCGGATAGGGCTCGTGACCGCGCAGCACCCGGTCGATCGCCTCGCGCACCGGACCCATCTCCGGCTCCGCCAGGTCGCGCTGCCCGTATGCGGGCGCATACCCGGCCGCGAGCAGCAGCGCGTTGCGGTCGCGCAGCGGCACGTCGAGGTGCTCGGCGAGCTGCACCACCATCTCGGCGCTCGGGCGCGAGCGGCCGGTCTCGATGAAGCTCACGTGACGCGCCGACACGCCCGCGCCGAGGGCGAGGTCGAGCTGACTCATGCGCCGGCGCTCGCGCCAGTCACGTAGAAGCGATCCGATCTGCGGCCTCTCTGCGACCTCTGGCATGAGATGCAACCTAACGCCGGCGGTGCGTGGCGGCACCTACCTCGGAGGTAATTGAGAAGCCTCATCCGCGGCGGCACGATCGCCGCCATGACAACCAACGCACAGACAAATCATTGGACCGCGCTGCCGGTACTGCTCGCCGGCGCGTTCATGGTCGTCCTCGACTTCTTCATCGTGAACGTCGCGCTGCCGTCAATCGGGTCGGAACTCGGGGCGGGCGAGAGCTCGCTCGAGTGGATCGTGGCGGGCTACGGGCTCACCTTCGCGGCGTTCCTCATCACCGCCGGCCGCTTCGGCGACGAGCTGGGCCGCCGCCGTGTGTACGCGATCGGGCTCGCGCTCTTCACCGCGGCGTCCGCGGCGTGCGGCCTCGCGCCGAGCCCCACGACGCTGGTGCTCGCCCGCGTGATCCAGGGCGCGGCCGGCGCGGTGGTGATGCCTCAGGTGCTTTCGATCATCGGGGTGACCTACCGCGACGCCGATTACGGGCGGGCTCTCAGCTACTACGGCGTGGTGCTCGGCCTCGCCGCCGTGGGCGGGCAGGTGATCGGCGGCGCGCTCGTGCAGACCGACGTCGCCGGCCTGGGCTGGCGCGGCTGCTTCCTCATAAACGTCCCGATCGGGCTCGCGGCGCTCGTCGCCACGCCGCGGCTCGTGCCCGAGTCGCGGGCGCCACGGCGCGCCAGGATCGACCTCCCCGGCGCCGTGGTGCTCGCGCTCGGGCTGAGCGCCGTGCTGCTCCCGCTGATCGAGGGCCGCCAGCACGGCTGGCCGCTGTGGACCTGGCTGTCGCTCGCCGCGGCGCCCGTCGTGCTCGCCGTGTTCGTGGCGCGCCAGGCGCGGCAGCGCGACTCCGCGCTGCTCGACCTCGGCCTGTTCCGCCAGCGCCCGTTCGCCGCGGGCGTGGTCACGCAGCTGTTCCTCGGAAGCGCCCAGGCCTCGTTCTTCGTGTACCTCGCGCTCTACCTGCAGGACGGGCGCGGCCTGAACGCGCTCGACGCGGGACTCGTGTTCACGATCCTGGCGGCCGCGTACGTGCTCGCGTCAGGGCCGGCTCCCGAGCTCACCAGGCGCTTCGGGCGCGCGGTGGTGGGCGCCGGCGGCGTGAGCCTCGCGGCCGGACTGCTGCTGCTGGCGGGCGCCGTCGCGGAGATCGGCGTGGGTGGCTCGCTGCTCCCGCTCGTGCCGGGGCTTCTGCTCGTGGGGGCCGGCATTGGGCTCTGCTACACGCCGCTCACAGCCACGGTGCTGAGCGGCATCGATCCCGCGCGGGCCGGGGCGGCATCCGGCGCGATGAGCACGATCACGCAGGTGGGTTACGCACTCGGCGTTGCGGTGACGGGCGTGATCTTCTTCGGCGCGGGCCACGACCTGGGCCATGCCTTCAAGATCAGCCTGTTCCAGCTGAGCGCGCTGGCTCTCGGCATCGTCGTTATGTCGAGGCTGCTGCCGCGAGCGCGCGACCCCGAGCTGGAGACCGTCCCGGCGACCGCCTGAGGACAGACCGGACGAGCCGTCTACTCAGCGATATGTCCGGCGCGAATCCCGCGCCGGGCGCCGAGGCGGGCGAGCGGCGGCACGATGAGCCGCTGAACCGCCGGAGGGGGGAAGGGCGGAAAGAGCAGGGTGACCATGTCGCGGTAGGCGTGCGCCATCACCATTCCCTCGAGGAGGGCGTGCAGAGACTTGGGGATCGCGTGCCGCGTGAGCCCGCCAGACCGGCTCAGCCGCACCGTGTCCTCGAGGAACTCCTGAAGCGTGGACGGCGGGCGCACGTGACACACCATGTGCACCTCGCCGTTCGACTTGTTGCGGTACGCATGCCGAGTGCCCGGCGGCACCACCACGGTCTCGCCGGGACCGGCGGCCACCCACTTCTTCCCGGAGAGGAAGCTGGCCTCGCCGGACAGCACTTCGAAGCGCTCCTCCATCGCCGGGTGGATGTGAGGCGTCACGCCGCCGCCGGGATCAACCCACGTCTCCACGTGGAGAACCTCCCTCCCGTCCTCGTCGGTGGTGCGGGTGAAGCTCAGGCGCTGCCGCAGAACCGGGTCCTCGATCACTCCGTCCACGGTCCCACCCCTCCGAAGCGCTCTGGTGTGATGCGAAGGATGTAGCCCGGCGGCGGGTCGTCCATCGGGGGGAACTTCACCTCCGGGCCGAGGTAGACGTGCGCGAGGCGCTGGAGGAGCTCGGGCGCGCCGCCCTCCTCGACGCGACCGCGACCGTGCACCACCAGGTACTCGCGCAGGCCGATGCTGTTGAGCCCACGTCCCTCCACGGACAGGCTCACGCGCGGGTCGCGCTGGATGTTGCGCAGCTTGCGGTGCAGCGGCAGGTGGCCGGAGACGATCTCGCCGCCGTCCACCCCCACCCACACGACGCTCATCTGCGGGCTGCCGTCCGGGTTGATCGTGACGAGATGGACGAGCGCGTCCGACTCGAGCAGCTCGCGGGCCGCCTCCGGAATTTCGGCCACCTATTCCTCCATGCCCAGGTCCTTCGCCCGGGCGATCCCGGTGGCGATGAGCAGGAACCCCACTCCCAATCCGATCAGCCCACCGACGATCACGCAGCCAATCATCGCGAACACGGCCGCCTCAGCCGTGAGCCCAGAGCCGGTCAGGGTGCTGTGGTAGGTGGTCACGGCCAGTCCCAGAGAGTTGATCGAGGTCTCGCTCTGCGGGAACGACAGGATCCCGGCGGCTACGGCTCCGATCACTGCAGGGACGCCGCCGGCCTTGAGCACGTGGGGCAGAAGATGCACAGGCGGACTTGCCAAAGGGGGCCTCCTTTTGGTTGCGAGCCTTGCCCCAACCGTAAATCGGCCGGCGCGAGCGAGTCAATCCCCGCTGGGCACGCCGTCCTGCTCGCGCAGCCACCCGATCGTCTGCGCGATCCCCTCGCGCACGCCGATCTTCGCCTCCCAGCCGAGGAGCTCGCGCGCCTTCCTCACCGACGGCCAGCGGCGCTGCACGTCCACCTCGAACGTGGGCAGGTGCTCGAGCTCGAAGTCCTCGGGCGCCCGGCCGCACTCCTCCCAGATCACGCGCGCGATCTCGGCCACCGTCATCTCCTCCTTGGCGGAGATGTTGAAGTCCTCGTTCTCGGCCGCCGGGTGCGACATCGCGGTGACGATGCCGTCGGCGATGTCGTCCACGTGCGTGATCGTCCGCGTCTGCTCGCCCGAGCCGAAGATCTGGAGCGGCTTCTGACCCGACAGAACCTTGCGGATCACGTCCGGCACCATGTGGGCGATGCCCGGCTCGTCCTCGGGCATCTCGCCGGGGCCGTAGGCGTTGAATGGGCGGCAGATGGTGAAGGGCAGCCCGTGCTCGTCGTGCAGCGCGTGGCAGTAGACCTCGCCCGCGAGCTTCGAAAACCCGTACGCCGACTGCGGGATCGGCGTGTCCGCGATGTGCGCCTCGGTTGTGGGGTACTGCGTGGCGCGCTCGAACACCATCGACGACGACACGTACACAAGGCGGTCGACGCGCTCCTCCAGCGCCGCGCGGAACACGGCGTTGTAGAGGCCCGTGTTCACCTCGAGGAGCGTGTGCGGCAGCTTGTGGAAGTTGGCGATGCCGCCCACGATCGCGGCGAGATGGATCACGCGCGAGCAGCCGCGCGCGGCGTCGCGCGCCTCGGCGTGGTCGCGAAGGTCGCCCGTGTGAACCTCGCACGCGTCGCGCATCCAGTCGGGCGGCGTGCGCTGATCGGACACGCGCACGTCGATGCCGTCCTCGCGCAGCAGCCGCTTCACCACCGCGGTGCCGATCGTGCCGGCGCCGCCGGTCACGAGCACTCGCGTCACGTCAACCCGCCTGCTGCGTGGGCACTCCGCTGCGCAGGAGCTCCAGGTCGGAGTCGACCATGAGCTTCACGAGCTCCTCGAAGCTCGTGCGGGGCTCCCAGCCCAGCTTCTCCTTCGCCTTGGAGTAGTCGCCGATCAGGTGGTCCACCTCGGCGGGACGCATGAAGCGCGGATCGATCCGCACATAGTCGTCCGGGTCGAGATCGAGGTGGGCGAAGGCGATGTCCACCAGCTCGCGCACGCTGTGCGCCTCGCCGGTGGCGATCACGTAGTCGTCCGGCTCGTCCTGCTGGAGCATCATCCACATCGCCTCGACGTAGTCCTTGGCATAGCCCCAGTCGCGCTGTGCGTCCATGTTGCCGAGCGCGAGCTCATCGGCGAGGCCGAGCTTGATCGCGGCCGCTGTGTGGGTGACCTTGCGGGTGACGAACTCCAGCCCGCGACGCGGCGAGTTGTGCACCACAAGCCGGCCCACACCGGCGTTGAAAACCCCGGCCTCAGTCTCGATGTCGAACACCCACTCGTCGTCGTCGACCTCCGCCGGGATGATGCGTCGAACCTCCTGCGGCGGCTTCCGCAGGTGCGCGCCCTTGCCGCTGTAGACCGACGCCCGCGACGCGAGGTTGAGCTGGTAGTAGCACTTCCCGGCGCGCTGCTCCACGTACACGGACGCGGGTTGGTCGAGCGAGTGGTAGAGGCATACAAGCCCCTGAGCGAGCACTGCGCTGTTCGTCTTGATGCTCTCGCCCTTGCCCCTCTTCAGGCCGTCGCCGGCGTAGTAGCCCTCGAGGAAGTACTCCTGCAAAGGCGAGTCCGCGTTGAGGATGATCGGCGGAACCTGCTTGTGACCGGTGGGGGTGTAGAGCTGCTCGCGCAGCCACGGGGCGAGCGACGCGCCGCCGTTCAGGTTGAGCTTCCCAACCTGCGCGTTCTCAGTCCAGCCGGTGCGTCCCATCCATTCGTGCGACGTGCCGAGGAACGTCTTCGACCAGAGCTGCGCGACGCGCATGCGAAGAGCGGCGTCGTTGTTGGTGAAGCAAATGCTGGTGCCATCGCGTGCGACGAACCCGTCGGCGGCGAGAAGGCCGAGCAGTTCGGCGAGCTCGTTGGTCACCGCGGTCCAGATCGGCGCCTCGGGAAGCTCGTCGGTTACGTAAAGCTCGTCGCCCTCCTCGACATCCGCGGCCCGCACTCCTTCCCCTGTTGCATCGAGCATCGTGTGATGCGCAGTTGCCTGCACCACCCCGCCACGCGTCTCGATGCTGAGCAGCTCGTGGTCCGGATCGGTGCGGCGGCGCCGGGTGGCCGTGATCGCCGTGACCCGTGTCCAGTCCTCGCCTGCCCAGATCTCGAGCAAGCCGCTCGGCTCGAAGGTCTGGCTGCTCGGTCCCCTGCGCCGGTAAGGCACCAAGTCCGCCGGCGTCCTGATCGCGAACACGCCGTTCTCGCGCACCATGAGGGGCGTGCTGGAAGACACGCACTCGTGGTTGAACAGGATTCCCGAGCAGGCAAAAAGGTCATACGACTCGCGGTAGTTCACCGTGATGAAGTGCCCGTACACCTTCGCCACGCCGTACGGGCTGCGCGGGTAGAACGGCGTCTGCTCGGTCTGCGGCACCTCGCGCACCTTGCCGAACATCTCCGAGGACGACGCCTGGTAGAAGCGGGCGTCCGGGGCCGCCTCGCGCATTGCCTCGAGCATCCTCGTCACACCCACGCCGGTGAAGTCCGCCGTGAGCACCGGCTGGTTCCACGACGCTGCCACGAACGACATCGCCGCGAGGTTGTAGATCTCGTGCGGCTCGCACTCCCGCATCACGTCGCCGAGCGAGCGCTGGTCGAGCAGGTCGCCGGTGTGGAGGGTGATGCGGTCCCGGATGTGCTGAAGGCGCTGGAAGGTCTCGGTGGATGCGCGCCGCACCATGCCGTGCACCTCGTAGCCCTTCTCGAGCAGGAGCTCGGCGAGGTAGCTGCCGTCCTGGCCCGTCACGCCCGTGACGAGCGCGCGCCGCTGCTCGGAGCTCATCGCGCCACCTCGGCGGCCACCCGCTCGCGCCACCAGTCGAGGGTGTCGCGCAGCGTGTCGCTCAGGTCGATCTCCGGCCGCCAGCCGGTCACCTCGGTCAGCCTCTCATGGGAGCCCCTGATCTCCATCACCTCGTTCTCTCGCAGCAGGGACGGGTCTACGCGGCACTCCAGTTCGAGGGGACTGTGCGCCGCAAGGCCGGAGAGTATGTCGGACACGCGCGTGGCCCGCCCGCTGCAGACGTTGAAAACGCCCGCCTCCGCCTGCTCGAGCGCCACCAGGTACGCGCGCACCACGTCGCGCACGTCGCAGAAGTCGCGCCGCACGTCCACGTTGCCGGTGACGATCACCGCGCGGCCGTCGGCGGGCCTCGCGGCCTCGGCCTCCGCCACCTGGCGGGCGAAGCGCGCCACAACGTAGGTGTCCGACTGGCCCGGCCCCGCGTGGTTGAACGCCCGCGCGCGGAGCACCCGCATGCCGTGCATCTCCACGTACGAGCCGGCGAGAACGTCCACCATCGCCTTGCTCGTGGCATAGGGGTTACGCGGCGAGAGTGGATGGCTCTCGTCCACCGGAAGACTCTGCGGGCGCCCGTACTCCTCGCCCGAGCAGGCCACGAGCACGAGGGTGTCCGGTGCCTCGAGCCGCACCGCCTCGAGCAGATTGAGTGACGTGGTGACGTTCGAGGAGATCACCTCGCCGGGCGTCTCCCATGAGCGGGCGACCGACGCCTGCGCCGCGAGGTGCACCACCTGCTTGGGCTTGAGGCGCGAGACCACGTCTCGCACCGCGCGGCCGTCGTGGAGGTCCACCTGTTCGTACACCGACACGCCGGGCAGATCGACCCGCGGATGCCGTCCGAGGCCCGCCACCTCGATTCCGCGCTGCGCGCACAGGCGAGCCAGGTGGGTCCCGGCGAACCCCGCTACCCCCGTGATGAGGATCACGTGGAGACGAGCTCGTCCGCGTACGCGAACACCTGCGCCGAGCCAGTGACGTTCCACGGGTCCACCAGCAGCGCGCTCCTCGGCACCTGGGACAGCACGTGCTCGTAGGCGGAGTGGTTGGTGGCGATCACCACCGCGTCCGCGCCCGCGAGCGCGGTGTCGAGCGGCTCCGACTCCGCGGGCACGAACGGATCGTGCCGCGACACGTGTGCCAGCTCGCGGTCGAGCAGGCGGATGAGCTTGTAGGAGAGCGAGTCGCGAGTGTCGTCGGAGTCGCGCTTGAAGGTGAGGCCGAGCACCGCCACCTTCCGATCGCGCAGCGAGCCGCCAAGTCGCCGCTTCAGCCCCTCCACGAGGAAGCGCGGCACGCTCTCGTGCACGCGCGACACGGCGAGCAGCATCCCGGGCGCGTTCGAGCGCTCTTCGCTGAAGGTGAAGTCCTTGCGCAGGCAGATCCCGGCGGTGAGGCCCGGCCGGCCGATGCCGCCGCGCGGGTAGTCGTGGTTGATCAGGTCGATCACCTCGAACACGTTCGCGCCGTGCTGATCGCAATCCATCATCAGCAGGTTGGGAAGCGCGAAGGTGGCGTAGCGGAAGATGTTCGTCCAGATCTTCGCCAGCTCGGCCTGCACCGGCGTGGTCTGCACGATCTCGGTGCCGAACACCTCGAACAGCTCGGCGGCCTTCGCGCCCGAGCCGGTTCCGACGCCGCCGATGATGCACGGCAGCGTTGAGATCTCCTCGAGGAAGCGGTGGGCCGCGATCCGCTCGGGCACGTGCGAGACGAAGATGTCGTCGCCCGCGGTGAATCCGCGCCGCTGCTCGATGTACCCCGCCATCCAGTCGGTGGTGCCGGGCGCGACGGTGGAGCGCAGGATCAGCGAGTGACCCTCGCGGAGGACCGGCAGCAGGTCGTCGGTGACGCTGCGCACGTCCGAGATGTCGATCTCGATGTGGCTGAAGGCGGGCGTGCCGATCGTGAGCACGATGTGGTCGCACCCGGCCGCCTCCTCGATGCGGTGCGTGAGCCGCAGCCGGCGGCCTTCGAGCGCGCCATCGAGCAGCTCCTGCGTGCCCGGCTCGTCGAACGGCATGCGGCCGGACGAGATCGACTCGAGCACGGCCGGCACCTTGTCCACGCCCACCACGTCGAGCCCGCGATCCGCGAACGACAGCGCCAGCGGGAGGCCGATGCGGCCGAGGCCCACCACTGCGACGCTCTGGCTAGCCGCGGACATGCGCGTACCTTAGTGCCCTGTGGTGGGCTTTCTCAGACGCGAACGGGCTCGTGCAGCGGACCTCGACGCCGAGCTGCGCTGGTGGCTCGAGAGGTGGGATCCGATCATCCACGATGGTGGTTTCAACCCTGGCGACGTTCAGGAGTTCCTCGACCCGGGCGAGCCCACGGCGGACACCTACGAGGGGCGGCGCCGGCAGATAGCGCGCGCGGAGGTGCGGCGGGTGCTGCGCGAGGCGCAGATCCCCGATCCGGCGTTCTTCCAGGGGAAGACGGTTGTGGACATCGGGCCGGGCCCGCTCGGCTTCCCCGACGCGTGCGACGCCGCCGTGAGCATCGGCGTGGAGCCGCTGGCGGAGCGCTTCGCG
>DASUWY010000048.1 GCA_036378175.1 Thermoleophilaceae bacterium | reverse complement strand
GCCGTTCAGGCGGGCCACCAACACGGTCTTCCAGAGCTATGCGCTCTTCCCGCATCTGAGCGTGGAGGAGAACGTGGCGTTCGGGTTGAAGCGGCGGCGCGTGCCCAAGGGCGAGATCGCCACCCGCGTGGGCGAGGAGCTCGAGCGGGTGGGCCTGGCCGCCGAGGCCAAGCGCAAGCCGCGCCAGCTGTCCGGTGGGCAGCAGCAGCGTGTGGCGCTGGCGCGAGCCCTGGTCAACAAGCCGAAGGTCCTCCTGCTCGACGAGCCGCTCGGCGCGCTCGACCTGAAGCTGCGCAAGAACCTGCAGGTCGAGCTCAAGCGCATCCAGCGCGAGGTGGGCATCACGTTCGTCTACGTGACGCACGACCAGGAGGAGGCGCTCACGATGTCCGACCGCATCGCGGTGATGAACCGCGGCGTGGTCGAGCAGTGCGACGTGCCCGAGGCCGTCTACGACCGCCCGAGCACCACCTTCGTCGCCGGCTTCATCGGCGTCTCGAACCTGATGCCGGGCATGGTCTTGTCGGCGAACGGCGGGCCCGCGCGGCTGCGGCTCGACAGCGGCGTGGAGCTCAGCTCGAGCACGTCCGGCCTGCAGCGCGGCGAGCGCTGCTGGGCGGTGGTGCGGCCCGAGAAGCTCAGCGTCACGCTCGTGGAGGAGCCGGCGCCCACCGACCGCCCGTCCGTCGAGGGGCTCGTGGAGAGCTCCCTATACCTCGGCACCGCCACGCAGATGGTGGTGCGCCTGCCAGACGGCGTGACGATGACCGTGCTCGTGCCGAACGTAGATGAGAGCCAGCGCCAGCGCCTGCCGGGCGCCGGGGCGCGCGTGCGGTTGAGCTGGGCCACCGACCACATGCACGTCGTCAGAGAGAGCGAAGTGAAAGAGCCCGAAACGACCCCAGAGGAAGGACTCAGCAGTGAGCGAGCGTGACATCGACAAGATGATCGACGAGCTGGTCGAGCGTGAGATCAGCCGCCGTCAGCTGTTCCGGTTTGGCGCCGCGGGCGCCATGTCCATGGGCGCTGCGAGCTTCCTCGCTGCCTGCGGCGGCGGCTCGAGCCTGGGCGGCGGCACCCACGAGCAGACGAAGGTGGTTCAGAAGTCCGCGCTCGGCACCGAGCTGAACTTCTCCAACTGGCCGCTGTACATCGACGTGGCGCACGGCAAGCACCCCACTCTTGAGAAGTTCCAGAAGAAGTTCGGCGTGCACGTGAACTACACCGAGGAGATCAACGACAACACCGAATTCTTCGGCAAGATCCGCCAGCAGCTCGCCAACGGCACCTCGGGCGGTCGCGACATCATCGTGATGACCGACTGGATGGCCGGCAAGATGATCAAGCTCGGCTACATCGAGAAGCTGAACAAGCAGTTCCTGCCGAACGTCCAGAAGAACCTCATCCCGGCTCTTCAGCACATCGACTTCGACCCGAACCGCGACTACTCGGTGCCGTGGCAGAGCGGGCAGACAGGCCTGATCGTGCGCACCGACAAGGCACCCGACGTCAAAAGCGTCAACGACATCTTCAACCCCAAGTACAAGGGCAAGGTCACGATGCTCACCGAGATGCGCGACACGGTGGGCCTGACGATGCTCGGCATGGGCAAGGACCCGACCACCGGCAGCGTGAGCGACATGCTCGCGGCGATCGACAAGGTCGACAAATACGTGAAGAACGGGCAGATCCGCCGCTTCACGGGCAACGACTACCTGAAGGACCTACCGCACGGCGACACCTGGGTCTGTTACGGCTGGTCGGGCGACGCGGTGCAGCTCGAGTCGGACAACAAGAACATCAAGTTCATCCACCCGGAAGAGGGCTTCATGCTCTGGACCGACAACATGCTGATTCCGGTGGGCGCGCCGCACCCGTACACCGCCGAGGTGTTCATGAACTGGATCTACCAGCCCGAGGTGGAGGCGCCGATCGAGGACTACGTGAACTACGTCCCGCCGGTGGCGGGAACGAAGGCGGCTCTCCTCAAGATCGATCCGAGCGTGGCCAAGAACCCGCTGATCTTCCCCACCGCGAACGTGCTCGCGAAGGGGCACGCGTTCAAGCAGCTCTCGCCCACGGACGAGGACAAGGTGAACAACGCGTTCCAGAAGGTCATCGGCGCATAGCGCCGCGGCATGGCCTTTGTCCGGCGCCATAGGGGGATCCTGCCGCTCGCCCTGCTCCTGCCAGGGCTCGCCTGGCTGATCATCTTCTTCGCGCTGCCGCTCTACTACCAGGGGAAGATCTCGCTCGAGACGGGCTCGATCTTCAACGGCTTCCACTTCAACTGGCATTTCAGGACGTACACGGACGCGTGGTCCGCGTACCACACGCAGTTCCTGCGCTCCTTCTGGTTCGCGGGGCTCTCCACGCTGCTGTCGCTCTTGATCGGCTACCCGCTCGCGTACGCG
Organism: Thermoleophilaceae bacterium; assembly: GCA_036378175.1. Lineage (GTDB taxonomy): Bacteria > Actinomycetota > Thermoleophilia > Solirubrobacterales > Thermoleophilaceae > JAICJR01. The sequence continues at coordinate 127,142 of DASUWY010000048.1, read as the reverse complement.
ATCGCGTTCCGCGGCGGCAAGTGGCGCAACGCGCTGCTGCTCGCGGTGATCCTGCCGTTCTTCGTCACCTACCTGGTGCGCACGCTCGCGTGGGAGACGATCCTCGACGACTCCAGCCCGCTCGTGTCGTTCCTCCAGACGATCCACGTGATCTCGCCCCACGGCAGGGTGCTCGCCACCACGGGGTCGGTGGTGGCGGGCATCACCTACAACTTCCTGCCGTTCATGATCCTGCCGCTGTACGCGTCGCTCGAGCGCATCGACGACAGGCTGCTCGAGGCGGGCGCGGACCTGTACGGCAACCGCCGCTCGGTGTTCCGGAAGGTAACGCTGCCGCTGTCGATGCCCGGGGTGGTGGCCGGAGTGCTGCTCACCTTCATCCCGGCGGCCGGCGACTTCGTCAACGCCACGCTGCTCGGCTCACCGAACCAGACGATGATTGGCAACGTCATCCAGAGCCGCTATCTCGAGCTCAACGACTATCCCACCGCCGCCGCGCTGTCGTTCACGCTGATGGCGATCATCCTGGTGATGGTGGCCATCTGGGCGAAGGTGGCGGGCACCGAGGCGCTGATGGGGACGGAGGCCAAGACATGACCGCCGAGGCGTATCCCGCACCGGGCGGCGCCACCCGCGCCTCGTCGCGCCCGCCCGGCACCTCGCTCGCCACGCGCGTGGGCCGCAAGGTGCTGCACTGGTCGCTGCCTGTCTACTCGGCGCTCGCGATCACGTACCTGCTCTTCCCGATCGCGATCATCATCTGGTTCTCGTTCAACAACACCCACAGCCGCTTCAACTTCGTGTGGCAGGGGTGGACGCTCAAGCACTGGAAGGACCCGTTCCAGGTGCCAGGGCTCTTGAACGCGCTCAAGGTGTCGATCGAGATCGCCGCGATCTCGACGGTGATTGCCACCGCCCTCGGCACGATGATGGCGCTCGCGATGGTCCGCTACGAGTTCCGCGGGCGCGCGCCGCTCAACTTCTTCGTGTTCCTGCCGCTGAGCACGCCGGAGATCGTGCTGGGCGCGGCGCTCCTGTCGCTGTTCCTGTCGCTCGGCGTGAACACCGGCTTCATCACGATCGTGATCGCGCACGTGATGTTCAACATCTCGTTCGTGGTGGTCACGGTGAGATCCAGGCTCATCGGCTTCGACCGCTCCCTGGAGGAAGCGGCGCAGGACCTTGGGGCGAACGCCTGGCAGACCTTCTACCGCGTCACGTTGCCGCTGATCGCCCCCGGCGTGTTGGCGGCCGGGTTGCTCGCGTTCGCGCTGTCGATCGACGACTTCGTGATCACGAACTTCAACGCCGGCTCGACCGTCACCTATCCGCTCTTCATCTGGGGCGCGGCGCGCGTGTCGATCCCGCCCGAGGTGAATATCGTGGCCACGATGATCTTCGTCTTCACGGTGGGGATAGCGATCCTCACGGTGCTGCAGCAGCGCCGCGCCGAGAAGATGGCCGCGGTGCGGCCTGAGCAGGAGGCGATCGCGTAGCCCTTTTCGAGTCGGTCGCATCGCTGCCCGTCGAGATCGACGGCTACTCGCTCGAAGGGCTCGAGGCGGACGTGTCGTCGGACTTCACTCGGCTGTCCACCGTCATCCGGATCTCCGGCGACGGGCACGAGGGCGTGGGCGAGGACGTGACGTATGACGCGCTCGACCACGTGGCGCTGCAGGACGCGGGGCCCGTGCTCGACCTGGCGGGGTCGCGCACACTTGGCGAGTTCTGCGACCTCGTGGGGTCGCTCGATCTCTTCCCGGCGGAGCCGGTGCGGGATGTGTCGCGCCGCTACCGGCGCTGGGCCTTCGAGAGCGCTGCGCTCGACCTCGCGCTGAGGCAGGCGGGTACGACGCTCCATGCCGCGGTGGGGCGTGAGATGCGGCCGCTCACCTTCGTCGTGTCGCTGCGGCTCGGCGAGCCACCGACCATCGAGCCGTTGCGCAGGCGCCTAGCGCGCTATCCGACGCTGCGCTTCAAGCTCGACCCCACCAACGAGTGGACCGACGAGCTGATCGCGGAGCTCGTGGCCACGGGCGCGGTGGACTCGGTTGACCTCAAGGGGCTCTACGTGGGCACGGTGGTGGACGCCGGAGCCGATCCGGAGCTGTACCGGCGCGTGGCCGAGGCGTTCCCGGACGCGTGGATCGAGGACCCGCGGCTGAACGAGGAGACCGATCCGGTGCTCGAGCCGTACCGCGACCGCATCACCTGGGACGCGAACATCCACTCGGTGGCGGACATCGAGTCGCTGCCGTTCCCGCCGCGGATGGTGAACATCAAGCCGTCGCGCCTCGGCGGGCTGCAGGAGCTGTTCGCCGCCTACGACTACTGCGAGGAGCGCGGCATCGGCGCGTACGGCGGCGGCCAGTTCGAGCTTGGGCCGGGGCGCGGCCAGATCCAGTACCTCGCCTCGCTCTTCCACCCGAACACGCCGAACGACGTGGCGCCGTCGGGCTACAACCTGCCGGAACCGCCGGACGGGCTGCCGTCGAGCCCGCTCGAGCCGCAGCCGTCGGAGCTCGGCTTCCGCTGGCTGTAGGCCACGCTAGCCGGTGAACCGCGGGCCGGTGCGCGCGCAGAAGGCGTTGGCCGGGACGCCCGCGCATGGGTTGGGCATCGTGCGCAGGCCGCGTGGCAGCGCGGGCATCACCACTTTCGTGACCCGCGGATAGCTCATCCCCGGCACCGGGGGGCACGGAGCGAGCAGCTCCGTGGCGCAGATCAGCTGCGCCGCCAGCGCGCTGTCCACTCCCTCGCCGGCGTTCGGCGTCATGCAGATGCCGTGGGACGTCTGGATGTCGGCGGGCGTGCTCGTGATGGGCGTGCCGGCGGTGTTGGTGTTGCCGTGCCAGCAATTTCCGAACACGTTCTGCCCGCTCACCTCACCGGCGTCGCCGTTGGTGGGATTGCCGAAGAAGCCGTTGTGGGTGAACTTGTTGTTCGACACCTCGTTGCCCCAGTCGTCGTAGTAGCAACCGGGCAGCGGTCCGTTGGTCACGCCCCCCTCGCAGTGCGCGATCGGCGGCGGGGTGCCGAGGTCGGGGAAGGGGACCAGCAGCACGCCCCACGAGCCGTTGTTCGCGATCCGATTGCCCGTGACGGTGTCGTGGCGTCCGCCCGCGATCACAATTCCCGAGCCCACGGGGCCGAGGGAGGCGCTCCCGGCCTTCGGCACGTTGGGGTTGTTGTTGTCGTGGATGTTGTTGTTCCGGAAGACCGTGCACGACGTGGAGGTGCTCTCCGGGCACAGGCCGAGCTGCGGCGAGGGGGCGTCGTCGTTGTTCTGGCTGTTGGTGACGATGCCGGACTGGTTGTGGTCCCACTCGGAGTTCTCGACAATGAGGTGGCCACCGGCGTTGGTGCCTGAGTAGCCGAGCACGCTGTACTGGGCGTGGCCATCGGTCAGGACCTGGTTGCAGTCGGTGCAGGCGCCGATGTAGTAGCTCGAGTCGTTCATGTTGCTCGCGTAGGTGTGGGCGAACACGCCCGGCCCCCGGCTGTTGCTCGAGAAGATCCCGTAGGACGCTGCGGGCCTGCCGGTGGCGTAGTAGGTGGAGGTGGCGTTGAGGTAGGCGCCCCGGAAAGCGCCGCGCATGCTCTTGCCACTGCCGTCGCCGAAGTTGAACCAGATCTGGTTGCCGGAGCTGCCGTTGCCCTCGAGGAAGTTGCAGGCGGTGAGGTTCTCGACGGTCACCCCGGCGGTCTTGAACACCTCCACGCCGTTGCGGCCGTTGTGCTTGTGGTGAATCACGGGACCGAGGTCCTGGGACGAGGGCTTACGGCTGCACTTCGTCGACCCGGGCTTCGTGCCGTCCACCACCACGCTGTTGCGGTTCATGCCGCGCAGGTGGATGCGCGGTGTGGTGATCATCACGCCGGCGCCCTTTTCAGCCAGCTTCCTGTAGCGCGGGTCGCGGTCACCGCGCTCGTGGTAGTCGCCGGGGCCGACCAGGATCCAGTCGCCCGGCTTCGCGGCGTCCACGGCTGCCTGGATCGAGGTGAACGAGCCGTGATGGCCATGCCAGGTTCCCACGAGCAGCACACGCGCGCCGGCATTGGACGGGACCAGCGCGACGGTGGCCAGAGTGGCGGCCGCGCCTGCAAGCAGCATCCGGGCTCTCATTGCGGACGGACACTCATACGTGTGGCCGCCCGCCGCCTCACACGATTCGGGTGAGAGCGACACTCCGCCGCCAGACCAGCAATGATTCCCCTGTGGGAGTGACCTCGACGTTCGGGCGCCTCGCGAGTGTGCCCGCGGATCTGCTCGGCGCGCTTGGGGTGCTGCCGTCGATCGCCGAGAACACGGCTGCGATGGCACGTGCCACGGCCGTACTGCCGCAGGTGCTTGAGGCTGTGTCGGACGTCGCGCGCGACGCGAGCGCGCTTCCGGCGCTGCGCGACGAGATGCAGGGCTTCGGCGAGGCGCTGCAGGTGCTGGAGACGATGGACGCCCGGATGGCGAGCATCGAGAAGGCGATGCCAGTGCTGGTGGAGGTGCAGCAGCACCTCGCGCGCGTGCCCGACACGCTGGAGCGGCTCGACGCGAACATCACCCTCCTCGCCGGAGCGCTCGAACGGCTGCTCGAGACCGTGGGCGAGCTGGACGGGCACGTGGACCAGGTGCAGGAGTCGATCGGCCCGCTGTCGCGCCTCGTCCAGCGTCTGCCGGGCGGGCAGCGCCAGCCGTCCTAGAGGCTCACCGAGCCGTCGTCGTTCACGGTCCAGTGCGGGTTGTGGGCGACCTCCCACGGGTGGCCGTCGGGGTCGACGAACACGCCCGAATAGCCGCCCCAGAAGGTCTCGGCGCCGTGGCGGGGAATGGTCGCCCCGGCAGCCTCGGCCTGCGCGATCACCTCGTCCACCTCCTCCGGCGAGCGCGTGTTGTAGGCGAGCGTGACGCCGCCCCACCCTCCGCTGTCGCTCACGCCGCTGTCCTCCGCCAGCTGGTGGCGCCCCCAGAGCGCGACGATCATGCCGCCGGCCTGGAAGAACACGACGTCGTCCGCCGGCGCGGCGCCGGTGGTCCAGCCGAGGGCCTCGTAGAACGCGCGGGCGCGCGCCAGGTCGGACACGCCCAGGGTGATCAGGCTCACGCGCTGGTCCATCACAGCGTGCGGGCGATCACGAGGCGCTGGATCTCGTTCGTGCCCTCGTAGATCTGCGTGATCTTGGCGTCCCGCATCATGCGCTCCACCGGGTACTCCTTCACGTAACCGTAGCCGCCGAGCACCTGCACGGCCTCGGTGGTCACGTTCATCGCCGTGTCGGAGCAGAAGAGCTTGGCCATGGCTGAGTACTTGCCCATGTCAGGCTCGAGCCGGTCCACCTTGGCGCAGGCCTTGTAGAGCAGCTCGCGGGCGGCCGCGCACTGCGTCTCCATGTCGGCGAGCTTGAACTGGATCCCCTGGAAGCCGATGATCGGCTTGCCGAACTGCCGGCGCTCCTTCGCGTACGCCGCCGCGTAATCGGTGGCGCCCTGGGCGAGCCCGAGGCCCTGCGCGGCCACGCCGAGGCGCGAGCGGTCGAGCGTGGACATCGCCACCTTGAAGCCCTCGCCCGCCTCGCCGATGAGGTTGCCGCCGGGCACTCGAACGTCGTTGAACACGGGCTGGCCCGTCGGCGACCCGCGGATGCCCATCTTGTGCTCGAGCTTGCCGATCGACACTCCCGGCCAGTCCGCCTCCACCACGAACGCGGAGATGCCGTGCGAGTGTCCCTGCTCCGGGTCTGTGACCGCGAATACCACGAACAGGTCGGCGATGCCGAGGTTCGTGATCCAGTTCTTCTCGCCGTTCAAGATCCAATCGTCGCCGTCCCGCACCGCGCGGGTGCGCATGCCGCCGGGGTCCGAGCCCGCCTCCACCTCGGAGAGCGCGAACGCGGGCGTCCATTCGCCGCTCGCGAGGCGCGGCAGGTAGCGCTGCTTGAGCTCGTGGCTGCCGAACAGCTTGATCGGGAGCGATCCGAGCTCCTGGACCATCAGGATCAGGGCCGTGGACGCGCAGGCCTTCGCGAGCTCCTCCACGGCGATGTTCAGAGTGAGCGTGCCCGTGCCGGTGCCGCCGTGCTCGGAGTCGAACGGCAGGCCGAGGATGTCCTGCTCGGCGAGCAGCTTGCGCAGGTCGTGCGGGTACTCGGCCCTCTCGTCGATCTCCGCCGCGCGCGGCGCCACGCGTTCGCGCGCGATCTGGCGAACCACCTCCCGGAACGAGAGCTGCTCGTCGTTGAGCGCGTAGCTGTCGGTTGTGGCTTCGGCCGCGATGTCATGGATTATGCCGACGTGATCCTCATCGCCCCCGACAGCTTCAAGGGCACCCTCTCCGCCGTGGACGTTGCGCGCGCGCTCGCCGAAGGCGTGCGCGAAGCGGGCGACGAGGCCGAGGAGCTGCCGATCGGCGACGGCGGGGAGGGCACGATGGACGCGCTCGTGGCCACCCTCGGAGGCGAGGTGCGCACCGCTACCGTGAGCGGTCCTCTCGGGCGCCCGGTTGAAGCCCGGTTCGCGCTTCTGCCGGACGGGCGCGCGGTGGTGGAGACGGCTGAGGCGAGCGGCCTCGGGCTCGTGCCCGAAGCGGAACGCGATGCCTGGGCGGCATCCACGCGCGGCACGGGAGAGCTGATCGCGGCGGCGGTGGAGGCAGGCGCGAGCGAGGTGCTCGTGACGGTGGGCGGGAGCGCCACCACCGACGGCGGCGCGGGCGCTCTCGAGGCGCTGGAGGAAGCGGGGGTGGACCCCAAGCTCGAGGTGCTGTGCGACGTGCGCACCTCGTTCGAGCGCGCACCCGCCGTGTTCGGCCCGCAGAAGGGCGCAGACGCCAAGACCATCAAGCGGCTGGAGCGACGGCTCCACAAGCTCGCGGCCGCGGCGCCGCGCGATCCCCGCGGGGTGCCGATGTCCGGTGCCGCCGGTGGGCTCTCAGGCGGGCTCTACGCGTACAGGCGCGCGAAGCTCGTGCCTGGCGCCGCCTACGTGCTCGACACGGTTGGCTTCGACGCCCGAATGCGTGCGTCGCGCGCGGTGATCACCGGCGAGGGCCGGCTCGACGAGCAGACGCTGGAGGGCAAGGCGGTGGGCGAGGTGGCCACCCGCTGCCGCCAGGCGGGCGTGTGGTGCCACGCGGTGGTCGGGCAAAAGGCGCTCGACGACTTCGCCATCAGGCTGCTCGACTTCGCCTCCGTGAGCGAGGCCGGGACGCTCGATGAGCTGCAACGTTTGGGGTATTCCGTGATCCGGGAAAGCGGAGTAACTTAGGCACGTTCCAAGGGAAGGGTCCCCGACCTTGAGGGAGGAAAAAATGGCGACCCTGACCAACACCGGACTCGGGAACGCGGATGAGCACCAGCGCGCCATCCGCCGGATCGAGGACGCGATGAACAGGCAGGCCCGGCTCACCGACGAGTACCAGCGCTCGCTGGGCACGCCGCGTGAGATGGACGTCTACCTGCGGCTGCGCGAAGCACGCCGCCAGGTATCGGCGTTCCACAAGTGGTTGCGCTGGGTGGACGACGAGGACAATGCGAATGCCCCACCGGCAGGCGAGGTACCGCTAGACGGAGTGCTGGGGCATTAGAAGGGCATAGAGGGCATAGGGCATAGGGCATAGGGCCCTGATCGGGGCCCTTCCTATGACCTATGACCCATGCTCGATGTGTTCGAGCAGGTAGTCGTACGCCGGCAGCGTGAGGAACTCCGGGAAGTCGTCCGCCAGTGCCACCTGCTCGAAGAGCATTCGTGACTCCTTCGGGCGGCCTTGCTTCTCGAACCACTCGTCGTCGCCGATCTCGCTGCGGATGCGCTCCAGCTCCTCGTCCGCCGCGCGCTCCACGTCCTCGCGCGTGAACTTGCCATTGCGCACCCACTGCCACACCTGCGAGCGTGCGATCTCCGCGGTGGCGGCGTCCTCCATCAGCCCGTAGATGCCCGCCGCGCCGTTGCCGCGCAGCCAGGAGGAGATGTACTGGATGCCCACGTTCACGTCGTTGCGCAGGCCCTCCTCGGTGATGTCGCCGGGGGTGGCCGACACGTTCAGCAGGTCCGCCGCGGTCACGTTCACCTCGTCGCGCCTGCGGTCCACCTGGTTCGGCTTGTCGCCAAGCACCGCGTCGAACTGCGCGGTGGCGTTCTTCACCGAGTCCGGGTGCGCGACCCAGGTGCCGTCGAAGCCGTCGGTGGCCTCGCGCTTCTTGTCGTCGCGCAGCTTGGCCTGAGCCTTCTCGTTCGCCTCCTCGTCCGTGCGCGAGGGGATGAACGCCGCCATGCCGCCCATCGCGTGCGCGCCGCGGCGGTGGCAGGTCTTCACGAGCAGCTCCGTGTAGGCGCGCATGAACGGGACGGTCATCGTCACGCTGTTGCGGTCCGGGAGTACGAACTCCTCGCGGTCGCGGAAGCACTTGATCATCGAGAACATGTAGTCCCAGCGGCCGGCGTTGAGGCTCGCGCCGTGCTCGCGCAGCTCGTAGAGGATCTCGTCCATCTCGAACGCGGCCGGAACCGTCTCGATGAGCACAGTGGCGCGCACGGTGCCGCGCGGGATGTCGAGCTGGTCCTGCGCCCAGTTGAACACGTCGTTCCAAAGGCGCGCCTCGAGGTGCGACTCCATCTTCGGCAGGTAGAAGTACGGCCCGCTGCCCTTGTCGAGCAGACGACGGGAGTTGTGGAAGAAGTAGAAGCCGAAATCGCAGAACGCGCCGGCGAGCGGCCGGCCGTCCACCGTCAGGTGCTTCTCCGGCAGGTGCCAGCCGCGCGGGCGAACGAGCAGCGTGGCCACCTCCTCGTTCAGGCGGTACTTCTTGCCGTCCTCCTCCTGCGTGAACTCGATCGTGCCCTCGATCGCGTCCGTGAGGTTCACGTGGCCCTCGATCATGTTCTTCCACGTCGGCGAGTTCGAGTCCTCGAAGTCCGCCATGAAGCCGCGCGCGCCCGAGTTGAGCGCGTTGATCACCATCTTGCGCTGCGTCGGACCGGTGATCTCCACGCGGCGGTCCATGAGGTCGGTCGGCGCGGCGGCCACCACCCAGCTGTCGTCCTCGCGGATGTCGCGGGTGGACTCCAGGAAGTCGAGCGTGCCGCCGGCCTCGAGGTCGGCCCGCCGCTCCGCGCGCTTCTGGAGCAGCTCCTGCCGCGTGTCCTCGAACTCGCGGTGCAGCCCCGCCACGAACTCGAGCGCCTCCTCCGTGAGCACCTCCTCCATGCGCCCATCCACCGGCGCGTGGATCTCAAGGCCCTTCACGTCAACGCTTGCCATTCCGACTGCCTCCCTGTATCGACATCTCAATCAGCTCTATCGGGTGCAGCACGCTCAGCGGCTGCCCCATCTGCTCGCTCACGGCGGCGATCTGGATCGCGCATCCGGGGTTGCCGGCGGCGATCGTCTCCGCGCCTGCGGCGACGAGGTTCTTCACTTTCCGGCGCCCCAGCTCGGTGGCGGGCTCCGGATTCAACAGGTTGTAGATACCCGCGGACCCGCAGCAAATCTCCCAACCTTCGGGCTCGACCACCTCGAGTCCCGGAATCTCGCGAAGGAGCTCGCGCGGCTGGGCGCGCACGGCCTGGGCGTGGGCGAGGTGGCAGGCGTCGTGGTAGGCGACCTTCATGTGCACCGGATGGCGCTCGGCGCGGCTGCCCGCCGCGGCGAGCAGCTCCGTGACGTCGCGCACCTTGGAGCTGAATGCCTTCGCCCGCTCGGCCCACGCCGGGTCCTCTCGCAGCAGGTGCCCGTAGTCCTTCATGGACGAGCCGCAGCCGGCCGCGTTCGCCACCACGTAATCGCACTTCTCGAACGCCTCGATCGTGGCTCGCGCGAGGTCGGTCGAGTCGTAGCCGGTGTGCATCTGAAGAGCGCCGCAGCAGCGCGGGAGGCGCGGCGCAAGCACCTCGAAGCCCTCGGCGGCCAGCACCTTCGCGGTGGCCACGTTCACATCGTGGAAGAACACGCGCTGCACGCAGCCCTGCAGGAGGCCAACGGTGCCGCGCTTCTCACCCTGCGCGGCGATGCGCTCGGGCAGGCGCTTGAACGACTTGCGCAGCGGCGTGTCCGGAGTGAGCGACGCGAGCGCCCGTGCACGCGGAAGCGGGCCGCCGCGGCGCGCGACCCTGTGCACGCCGAGCTTGCGCGACAGCGCCATCAGCGGCGCGAGCGCGCGCAGCCGTGTGGGGTGCGGGAAGAGCTCGAACAGGAGGCTCCGCCAGAGACGGTCGCCCGGCCTACGCGGGTGGTTGCGCTCCACCTGGGCGCGCGTGTCCTCGATCAGCTTGTCGTACTGCACGCCGGATGGGCAGGCCGTCACGCACGCCATGCAGCCGAGGCAGCGGTCCCAGTGAGTGACCATCTCGCCCGACACGTCGGCACCCTCGCGCGCCTCGCTCATCAGCACGATCCGCCCGCGCGGTGAGTCCATCTCCTCGCCCCAGAGGTGGTAGGTCGGGCAGGTGGGCAGGCAGAAGCCGCAGTGCACGCAGTCCTCGATCAGCTCCTTCTCGGGCGGGCGGATGGTGTCGAACGTGCTCATACGGGAAAGGTTCCCGGGGCGAAGACTCCTGCCGGGTCGAAGCGATGCTTCACCCGCTGGGCCAGCGGCGACGGGTCGGCATCCCACACGTCGAGCGACGCCCGCACCTCGCGCGGCGCGTCGAGCACCACACACGGGAACGGGGCAAGCTCACGGCGAAGGTGGCCTATGCGCGACGGGTCGAGCGTGACCCACGAGATGCCGAGCGACGCGCGCCCCACCAGCGAGCCGCCGAGCGACTCCACCACGCGAATCGTCCGCGCCAGCTCGGCCTGAAGCCCGGACACGCGAACCACCGCTCGGTCGCTGCTCCGCTGCCCATTGCGCTGCTCCGTCCACAGCTCCTCGTCGTCCTCCACGATCGCCGGCTCGAGCCCCGCGTCGGCGAGGATGCGCGCGGCCGCTTCCGCCTGGGCGCCGGCGGTCTCGCCGCCGAGCTGCGCGAGCGCAGCTCCCTCGCCTCCTCCCCAGCGCACGTCCACGCATTCCTTCTCGAGCGACGCATGCGCGAGAGCGGAGGCTCCCCGCGCCACCGCGTCGGGATCGCCAGAGCGGCCGATGGCGCTCACGCTCTGGCTCGGCTTCGGGTGCAGCCGCACCACCACCTGCAGGATCAGGCCGAGCGTGCCGAACGAGCCGGCGAAGAGCTTGGCCAGGTCATAGCCGGCCACGTTCTTGATCACCCTGCTGCCGGACTTCGCCACCGTGCCATCGGACAGCGCCACCGTCATCCCGAGCACGAGGTCGCGCGGCGCGCCGTAGCGGTGGCGGAGAGGGCCCGAGTCGCCCGTGGCGATCACGCCGCCGATCGTGGCCCCGGCGCCGGCGCCGAGAGGCGGATCGAGCGCGAGCATCTGCCCGGCCGAAGCGAACTCCTGCTGCGCACGCGCGAGCGGCACGCCCGCCTCGAGGATCGCCGTGAGGTCGCCCTCGTTGTGCTCGACGATCCGGTCGAGCTCCGCGGTGCTCACCACCACGTCCGGATCGCCCGCAGGAGTCCCCCACTCGAACTTGGTGCCCCCGCCCCGGACCCGCAGGCTCTGCCCTCTGCCTCCGCATTCCGCGATCTGCTCAGCCGCGGCCGTCAAAACCGCTCCGCTATCCCGGCGGCCTCGAGCGGGTGCTGCCGGTATGGGCCCGGAACTTCGCCACAGAGCCGCGGCGTTGGCATCACCTTGCCCGGATTGGCCATGCCCGCCGGGTCGAACGCGCAGCGAAGCCGCTGGAACGCGTCGAAGTCGGGCTCCTCAAACATGCGCGGCATGTAGCGCTTCTTGTCGTAGCCCACGCCGTGCTCGCCGGTGATCGAGCCGCCGGCCTCCACGCACGCGGTGAGGATCTTGCCCGACAGCTCCTCCGCGCGCTCGGCCTCGCCCTCGGTGTGGCCGTCGTAACACACGAGCGGATGCAGGTTGCCGTCGCCCGCGTGGAAGACGTTGGCCACGGGCATCCCGTATTCCTTCGAGAGCTCGTCTATGCGCTCGAGCACCTCGGACAGGCGCGTGCGCGGGATCACGCCGTCCTGCACGTAGTAGTGCGTGGACACGCGCCCCATCGCGGCAAAAGCGGCCTTGCGCGCCTTCCAGATCAGCTGCCGCTCGTCCTCGTCCTGCGCCACGCGAATGCTCGTGGCGCCATTGCCCTCGCAGAGCTTCTCCACCTCTTTGAAGCGGTGCTCGCATTCCGCCTCCGAGCCGTCGAGCTCCACCACGAGAGCCGCACCGGCGTCCGACGGGTAGCCGGCGTGAGTCGCTCCCTCAGCTGCCTCGATCGCGAGCGAGTCCATCATCTCGATTGCGCCCGGCACGATGCCCGCCGCCACGATGTCCGACACCACGCGACCGGCATTCGAGGTGTGCTCGAAGAACGCCACGAGCGTGCGCACAGCCTCCGGCACCGGCACTATGCGCACGGTGATCTTGGTGGCGATGCCAAGCGTCCCCTCGGAGCCCACGAAGGCTCCGAGCAGGTCGTAGCCCGGGCGGTCGAGCTCCTTGCCGCCCAGCTCGATCAGCTCGCCATCCGGCAGCACCAGCTCGAGGCCGGTCACGTAGTTGGTGGTGAAGCCGTACTTGAAGCAGTGGGCGCCGCCAGCGTTCTCCGCCACGTTCCCGCCGATCGAGCACACGATCTGCGAGGAAGGATCGGGCGGGTAGAAGTGCGTGGGCCCGGCGGCCTTCGACACGTCGAGGTTCGTCACCCCCGGCTCCACCACCATCCGCTGGTTGGGAAGGTCCACCTCGAGCACGCGGTTCATGCGGTTCACCGAGATCACGATGCCCTCCTCCACAGGCAGCGCGCCGCCGGAGAGCCCCGTGCCCGAGCCGCGCGCCACCCACGGCACCTCGGCCTCATGGCAGGCGCGCAGCACCTTCTGCACCTCCTCCGCGGAGCCGGGCAGCACCACCGCGCGCGGGGTCACGCGGTAGCGCAGTAGCCCGTCCGACTCGTAGGTGCGCAGCTGGTGCGGGTGTGTGACTACGTTCTCGCGGCCGCAGGCCTCGCGCAGCTTCTCGATCAGGTCGTGCGCCATGCCCGCGTCATTTTGCCTGGCCGGCTCCGTCAGGGCACCATCCAGGACAGGGCGCCAGTGGACTGCAGCAGCACCAGGCAGCACAGGAGCAGCAGGAGCAGCAGGCTCCAGCCGAGCACCTTGCGGAAGATCGTGCCCTCCTGGCCCGCCATGCCCACCGCGGCGGCCCCGATCGCGAGGTTCTGCGGGGAGACCATCTTGCCGAGCACCCCTCCGGAGCTGTTCGATGCCGCGAGCAGCACCTGGTTGATCCCGGCGTGCTTGCCGGCGGTTACCTGAAGCGCGCCGAACAGCGAGTTCGACGACGTGTCAGAGCCGGTGACCGCCGTGCCCAGCCACCCGATGATCGGCGACAGGAACGCGAAGAAGCCGCCCGCGCCCGCCGCCCACGTGCCGAGCGTGATCGTCTGGCCCGACATGTTCATCACGTAGGCGAGCGAGAGCACGCTCATCACGGTCACGATCGCCCACTTGAGCTGGTTGAGCGTGGCGCCGTACACCCGCAGCGCACGTGCCGGGCCGATCCTGAGGATCGGCATCGCGAGCAGGCCGGAGATCAGCATCAGCGTGCCGGCCGACTGGAGCCAGTCGAACTTGAACGTCTCGGACTTCGGTGCCTCACCCTTGCTGTTCAGGATGTGCAGGCCGGGCCACGAGAACTCCTTGGTCACGCTGCCGAGCGCGCTCTTCACCGGGCCGATCTGCGCGATGGCGAAGACGGCGATGATGATCACGTACGGCGCGTACGCGCGCACGACCTCGCCGGGCGGAGTGCCCTGCGCCTGCCTGCGCGCCACGTCCTGCTCGAGCGCCGGCGAGTGCACCGATGCTCCGGCGATTGCCGGGCGCGGGCCGCTGAAGCGCCCTGGGACGGGCTCCGCGGGATGCCAGATCTGCATCAGCGCGACCACCGCGGCGGCCGAGCCGAGCGACGCCACGATGTCCGTGAGCTGCACGGAGATGTAGTTCGAGGTGGCGAACTGGAGGGCCGCGAACACCGTGCCGCCCACGAGCGCGGCCGGCCACGCCTGCCGCAGCCCGCGCCGCCCATCGACCATCCCGATCAGGATGAACGGCACGATCACCGCGAGAAACGGCGTCTGGCGGCCCACCATCGAGCCGAGCTGATGCGTGGAGAAGCCGGTGACCGTGGCGAGCGTGGTGATCGGAACGGCGATGGCGCCGAAAGCCACCGGAGCGGTGTTCGCCACGAGCGCGACGCTCGCGGCCTTCACCGGCTTGAACCCGAGCGCGATGAGCATCACCGAGCAGATCGCCACCGGAGTCCCGAAGCCGGCGAGCGCCTCCATCAGCGCACCGAACGAGAAGGCGATGATCACCGCCTGCACGCGCTGGTCCGAGCTCACGGCGCTGAAGGACTCGCGCAGGATCGCGAAGTGCCCGGTCTCCCGGGTCATGTTGTAGACCCAGATCGCGTTGATCACGATCCAGAGAATCGGATAGAAGCCGAACACGGCGCCCTCGGCGGCCGAGTCGAAGGTCTGCCCGAACGGCATCGAGTAGACGGCGAGCGCCACGATGATCGACACCCCGAGCGATATCAGCGCCGCCCATTGCGCCTTCATGCGCACCACCCCCAGCAGCACGAAGAGCGTGATCAGCGGCAGCGCGGCGAACAGCGAGGACCAGCCGAGCGAGTTCGCGACTGGATCGAGCACCTGCTTGTACATGGGACCTCTCCTCCCCTTTACTGATGCGGGGATTCCCGAGGCCGCAGGCGCGGAAACGCACTAAGTCGGCGTCAACCCCACCTGCTCGGGCTCCGGCGCCTAGAGCGCCAGCGACAGGGGCTGCTCGAGCAGCTCGCGCACGCGCGCCAGGAACTCGGCGCCGTCCGCTCCGTAGAGGATGCGGTGGTCGCAGACGAGCGTGACGGCCATCATGTCGCGCGCCACGATCCGGCCGGACTCGTCCACCACGGGCTTCTTCTTCAGCGCGCCCACGGCGAGGATCGCCGCCTGTGGCGGGTTGATCACGGCCGAGAAGCTCTCGATCCCGTACATGCCGAGATTCGACACGGTGAACGTGCCGCCCGACAGCTCCGGCGGAGTGATGTTGCCCTCGCGCACCTTGCCGATCAGCGCCCGCGCGTCACGCGCGATCATGCCGAGCGACTTCTGGTCCGCGTCGAAGATGGTGGGCACGATCAGCGTGTCCTGGGCGGCCACCGCCACGCCGACGTTCACGCGCGAGTACAGCTCCCACTGGCCGTCGCGATAGGCGCCGTTCACGCGCGGGAACTCGCGCAGCGCACTGGCACAGGCCTTCACCACCATGTCGTTGAACGACGGCGCGGGCTCCGCCACCTCCTTGAGCCGCTCGCGCAGCTCGACGCAGCCCGACATGTCGATCTCCATATTGAGGTGGAACTCGGGCGCGGTGGCCTTGGACTCGGCCATGCGCCTGCTGACCGTCCTCTGGAGACGGGTCAGCTCCTGAGTTCGGACCTCGCCCTTGGCGCCATCCGCTGACGGCTGCGGCGCGGGCGCGCGCTCCGGCTGCTCCTCGCGCGCGGGGGCCTCGCGCTCCTCCACCGCCGTGCCGCCGCCCTTGGCGGCCGCCTCGATGTCGGCCTTGACGATCCGGCCGCCCGGTCCCGTGCCCGAGATTCCGGACAACTCGAGCCCCATCTCGCGCGCCATTCGCCGAGCAACAGGCGAAGCCTTCACACGCCCATTGCCGCCGCCACCGTCCGAAGAAGCAGCAGGCGCGGGCTCACGCTCACGCTCCGGTTCAGGCTCCTCCTCTGGCTCCTCTTCCCCAGCTTCAGTCTCCGCCTCAGGCTCAGGCTCAGGCTCCTCGGAGGCAGGCTCCTTCTCCTCCGACCTCCCGCCTCCGGCCTCCTCCCCAGGCGCCCCAATGCGAGCAATGACCTCGCCGATTGGAAGCGTCTGCCCCTCATCCGCAAGCACCTCTATGAGAACCCCATCGGTATCCGCCTCATAGGTCATGTTCGCCTTGTCCGTCTCGATCTCCACGAGCGGCTCGCCGCGCTTCACCTCGCCTCCAACTTCCACGAGCCACTTGAGCACGGTGCCCTCCTCCATCGAGTCGGAGAGGCGGGGCATCATCACGTCGCTTGCCATTGGCGGTTCCTAGAGATCCTTGAATAGGGAGAGGCAGGCTTGGATCACGTGTTCCTCGTGCGGGAACGCTGCCTGCTCGAGCGGTTTCGAATACGGCATTGGAACATCCGCGCCGGTCACCCTGGCCACAGGCGCGTCAAGGTAGTCGAAGGCCTGCTCCTGAATCAAGGCCGCGAGGTTGGCGCCCACGCCGCCATGCGGCCAGCCCTCCTCGACGATCACGGCGCGGTTGGTCTTCTTCACGGACTCGAGGATGGTGTCGAGGTCGAGCGGGCGCAGCGTGCGGGGATCGATCACCTCCGCCTCGAGCTCGTGCTCGTGCGAGAGCTGCTCCGCGGCGCGCTCGGCGGTTACCGCCATGCGCGAGATGCCCACCACGGTCACGTCGCTGCCCTTGCGCCGCACTGCCGCCTCGCCGAAGCGCATCGGGCCGCCGTTCTCCGGCACCTCGCCGCGCTGGCCGTAGAGGTACTCGTGCTCGATGAAGATCACGGGGTTGTCGTCGCGGATGGCTGCCTTCAACAGCCCCTTGGCGTCCGCGGCCGTGGACGGCACGGCAACGAGCAGCCCGGGCACGTGCAGGTACATCGCCTCGAGCGAGTGCGAGTGTGTGGGCCCGAGCTGGTGGCCGGCGCCCTGCGGCATCCGCACAACCAGCGGCACCTTCGCCTGGCCGCCGAACATGTAGTGGATCGCGGCCGCGTGATTGATGATCTGGTCGAGGGCGAGCAGCGAGAAGTTGATCGTCATGAGCTCCACGATCGGGCGCAGCCCCGCCATCGCGCTGCCCACGCCCACGCCCACGATCGTGTTCTCGGAGATCGGCGTGTCGCGCACGCGCTTTTCGCCGAACTGTTCGAGCAGCCCCTGCGTGACCTTGAAGGCGCCCTGGAAGACGCCGATGTCCTCGCCCATGATGAAGACGCGCTCGTCCGCCTCCATCTCCTCGCGAAGCGCCTGGTTGAGCGCCTCGCGGTAGCGCATTACAGGCACTAGTCGCCGCCGCCTTCTTCGTCGCGCATCTGGCCGGAGGTCTCGGCCTGGCTGCCGTCGGTCTGGCGCTGGCGGCGCTTGCGCTCCTGCGCCTCGCCGACGCCCGCGTACGCGGCACCCGCCTCGGCCAGCTCGTGCGGCACTCGTCCGGCCTCGCGCTCTCGCTCGCCGCGATGCGGCTCGGGCGAGCGCTCGTCCACGGACCACCAGCCGCGCACCTGCTCGCCGAGCACGTACAGGTCGTCGTAGAGCGAGTCGAGGTCGGGGAACGGGCTGTTGTCCGCGAACTGCACGGACTCATCCACCGTCGCAATCGCCTCCTGGTCGAGCTTGTCGATGTCCTCCTGGGAGAACACGTCCTCCTCCACCAGACGGTGCGAGAAGCTCGCGATCGGATCGCGCCGCCGCCATTCCTCCACCTCGTCCTTCGTCCGGTACTCCTCGGGGTCCGCCATCGAGTGCCCGCGGAAGCGGTAGGTCACGGCCTCGAGCAGCTGCGGCTGCCGGTCCTCGCGCGCCTTGCGCAGCGCCTCGGTGGTGGCGGCGTGCACGTCGAGCACGTCCATGCCGTCGCATCGCGAGCCGGGCACGCCGTAGCCCTCGGCCTTCTTCGAAAGATCCGTGACCGCGGAATGCCGCTCGAGGGCGGTGCCCATGCCGAACTGGTTGTTGATCACCATGAACACCACGGGCAGCTTCCAGAGGGCGGCCATGTTCATGGACTCGCCGAACGTCCCCTGGTTCGTGGCGCCGTCGCCGAACATGCACACCACCGCGTCGGGCGTTTCGTTGTAGTCGCACTGCAGCGCGACCCCGGTGGCGAGCGGCAGGTTGCCGCCCACGATTCCGTAGCCGCCGAGGAAGCGCCGCTCCATGTCGAACAGGTGCATCGATCCGCCACGCCCCTTCGAGCAGCCGTCCACGCGGCCGAACAGCTCCGCCATCACCGCGTTCGGATGCGTGCCGCGTGCGAGCGCCTGGCCGTGCTCGCGGTAGGTCGAGAGCAGGTAGTCGCTCTCGCGCATGGCCTGCGTGGAGCCGACGATCGTCGCCTCCTCGCCGATGCACAGATGGAGGAACCCGCCGATCTTCGCTTTCGCGTACATCTCGCCCGCGCGCTCCTCGAAGCGGCGGATCAGCATCATCTTCGCGAGCACCGCGCGGCAGGTGTTCTTGTCCGGCAGCGAGTGTTGCTTGCGCGCTCCGTCACCCGCGCCGTTGCCGGTGCTCTTCTCCCTCGATACCGCAGCGTCGCGCGCCATCCCGCTTGACGTTAGCGAATAGCCTCGGCCGCCTCTTCGAGCCTGTCGTCGCCCCAGAAGACCTGCTCGCCGATCGCGATCGAGGGGACACCGGTTACACCGCGCGCGATCGCCTCGTCGGTTGCGGCGCGCAGCCTGTCCTTCACCGATCGCATCTCTATCCCGGTGAGTACCGCGCGCGGGTGCAGCTCACACGCGGCCGCGGCGATCAGCACGTTGTCCACCTCGCTCAGATCGCGGCCGCCGGCGAACGCCTGGCGGAACGCGGCGAGCGCGAACGCGACGGTGCGGCCGGTCTGCTGCGCGAACGTGGCGGCGCGCATCGCGGTGAGCGTGTTGCCCGGCCACGGGTCCGGCCAGCGGATCTCCGGCAGCCCGCGTTCCCGCGCGCGCCTCTCCACCTCGGCCATGCCCGCCTCGCGCTCGTCGGTCTGCGACCACGAGCCGTAACCGCGCGCCTGGAAGATCGCACCGAGCAGCACCGGCTGCCACACCGGCACCTCGGGCAGCAGGCTGTTCACGCGCTCTGCGGCCAGATACGAGTACGGCGAGCCGAGATCGAAGTAGAAGATCGGCCGCTGGGGCATATATGCAGTGTGACTGGGGATCTGGTGAGCGCATCGCTCGCGCGCCTGCGCGCGGCTTGGTGGCCGGTGGTGCAGGCAGCGATTGCCTCCGGCCTCGCGTGGTGGATCACGCACGATCTGCTCGGGCATGCGCAGCCGTTCTTCGCGCCGATCGCCGCGGCGATCTCGCTCAGCGCAGTGGTGGGCCGCCGCTGGCGGAACGCCGTGCAGATGATGTTCGGCGTCACGCTCGGCATCGTGCTGGCCGAGGGAATCGTCGCGGTGTTCGGCACAGGGGTGCTGCCGCTCACGGGTTCCGTGCTCATCGCGATGGCGGCCGCCGTCCTGCTCAGCCCGATGCCGATGTTCGTGAACCAGGCGGCGGCGTCGGCGATCCTCGTGGTGGCCCTGCGCAGCGGCGGCATCGCCGGCGAGCGGCTGATCGACGCGTGGATCGGCGGTGGCTGCGCGCTGCTCGTGAGTCTGCTCCTCTTTCCGCCTCACCCGCTCCCACTGCTGTCGAGTGCGGTGCGCGGCGCGCTTCAGCAGGTGGCCTCCGCGCTCACCAATGCAGCCGAGGCGCTGAAGAGCGGGGAGCCGCGCGACGCCGACGCCACGCTCGGGATCACCCAGGCGGTTCACGACCGGCTGGGCGCGCTGACGCAGGCGCGCGCGGCGGCGCGCGACATCGTGCGTATCGCTCCGCTGCGCCGGCGCAACCGGCCGGAGATCGAGCGCGCCGACGTCCGCGCCGCGCATGTCGGTCTCCTGGCCAACACCGCCCTCACGCTGATCAGGCTCACCGCGGCGGTGCTCGAATCGGGAGAGCCGGCGCCGCCGCGGCTCACGCAGGAGCTCACCGAGCTCGCCGATGGCACGGCCACACTGGCGCGCGGCGCCACCCCGGTCGAGCGCGAGCGCGTGCGCGAGGGAGTGAGCGCGATCGCAAACGAGCGCCCCGCCTCCTACGCCCCGCCGGCGATAGCCGCCGCCGAGCTGCAGCTGCGGGCGGCGGCCGGCGATCTGCTGCGCGTGATGCGCGACCAGGACGAGGACCTCACCTGGCGCCACTCGCTGCGCGTGCGGAGCGCCGTTCGCTCCAGCCGGCCGGCAGAGGCTGCCAGGACAGCCCGCCGTGCGGCGGCGCGATCCGGTGCCGGTGCTTTCCGCCGGCGCTGATCGTGAACGTGCCGTTTTGCCGGCCGCTGCCGCCGGTGGCCTCGAACACGATTAGCCGGTACGGCCCGTGCCGAACCTGAGCGGGTCCGCTGGAGGCGCTCGGACTCTTCGGCTAGGGCTGCCAGGCCACGGGCCCCGCGGCACCCGCGATGCGCGTGGGCTTCCCGCCCTTCGCCTTCACCTTCCACAGGCCTGCGGAGGTGGAGTAGACGATCCAGCGACCGTCCGGCGAGAACACCGGCGAGCTCTTTGGGGTGGCGTCTCGCACGACGCGGTGCTTCTTGCCTCCGTAGAGGCTCGTGGTGAGGATGGTCGTCCCGTCAGCCGACACGAAGGCCACGCGCTTGCCGTTCGGCGCGAACGACGGGTCGGCGCCGCCGCCGGAGCACGTGGCGCCATCGGCGTTCAGGTAGCCGGGTGCGACCGCGCGGTTGCCACCGCCGTCGGAGCGGATCCGCCAGATGCCGGGGCACCCGTCGGAGTTCGCGGGGTTCGAGCGGTACACGATCCAGTCGCTCTTCGGCGACCAGTCGGGCTCGCTGCCGTTGCCGATGCGCACGTAGTTCGAGCCGTCCGCCTGCGTCACGTAGATCGAGGTGGTCTCGGGGTTGCCGTTCTCGTCGTACTCCACGCCGGTGAACGCGAGCTGCGACGAGTCGGGCGACCAGGTGGGATCGATCCCGCTCTGGTTGATCGTGATGAAGTGCTCGCCGCCGCCGGCCGCGTCCGATACGGCGATGTGGCGCCCGCCCACGTCGTAGGCCACGAAGCGCCCGTCCGGCGACCAGTCGGGATGCGCCGCGCCCGCCGCCTCATGCGTGATCTGCTGAGCCGCGCCGCCCTTCGGATCAACGGTGAACACCTGGCTCGGCGAACCCGCCGAGTAGGCGAGATGGCTCGCGGCTGACGCCGGTGCGGCGAATGCAAGCGATGCCGCCGCCACAGCTCCGATGACCCCTACGCGTCCCACACCTGACGCGTACCCGCCGGCTCAGCGGCGGAGCGTGAGGTGCGTCACGAAGGATCAGCCGTGGATCAGCCAGCCGTCGGCCGCGCGCGCGGCCTCCATCACGACCTCCGAGAAGGTCGGATGCGCGTGGACGCTGCGCGCCACCTCCGGGAAGCCGCCCTCGAGGTCGTGCGCCACCACCAGCTCCTGCAGCAGGTCGGCCGCCTTCACACTCACGATGTGAGCGCCGAGCAGCTCGCCGTACTGCTTGTCGCCGACGATCTTGATCTGGCCGCCGCGGTCGCCGTAGACGGTGGGCGCGCCCACCGCGCCCATCGGGATCTTCCCCACCACCACGTCATGGCCCGCCTCGCGCGCCTGCTTCTCGGTGAGTCCGAAGCTGGCCACCTGCGGGTAGCAGAAGGTGGCGCGCGGGATGTACGGGTAGTCGAGCGGGTGGGTGTCCATGCCGGCGGCGTCCTCCACCGCGATCACGCCCTCGTCTGAGGCCTTGTGGGCGAGTGCGGGGCCGACGGGCACGAGGTCGCCGATCGCGTACACGCCGCTGAGCGACGTGCGCATCCTCTCGTCCACCTCCACCTGGCCGGTCTTGTCGTTCACCTTGATGCCGGCCTCGTCGAGCCCGAGTCCCTCCACATCGGGACCGCGACCAGCGGCGATGCACAGGTAGTCGTACTTCTTGGTCTCGCCGCCGAAGGTGAGCTCCACGCCGTCGTCCTTCGCCTCGGCGCCCTCGATGTTCGCGCCGGCCACAACCTCCACGTTCTGCTTGGCGAGCTCCCGCGCAACGAGCTTCGCCATCTCCTCGTCCTCGAGCGGCAGGATCTGCGGCAGCGCCTCGAGGAGCGTGACCTTCGTGCCCAGGCGGCCGAAGGCCGACGCCACCTCGGAGCCGGACGCGCCGGCGCCGATCACGGCCATTGTCTCGGGCAGCTCGTTCAATGCCCAGCCGGTCTCGGTGCCGAGCACCCGCCCGCCGAAGCTGAGCCCGAGCAGCGGCTTGGGCACGGACCCGGTGGCGAGCACCACCGTGCCCGCCTCGATCTCGGTGCCGTCGAACTGGCCGCCGATCTTCACATTGCCCTCGTCCGTCACGGATCCGTGGCCTTCGATGATGTCGACCTTGTTCTTGTTCAGCAGCATCCCCACGCCGCCGGTGAGCGTCTTCACCACCTTGTCGCGGTGAGCTCCCACGCCGCTCATGTCCACGGACGCGTCCTTCACGGTGATGCCGAAGTTCTTGCTGTGCCCGACCTCGCTCCACACCTCGGCGGCACGCAGCACCGCCTTCGCGGGGATGCACGCGTAGTTGAGGCAGCGGCCACCGATCCTGTCCTTCTCCACCACGGCGGTCTTCATCCCGAGCTGTGCCGCGCGGATGGCGGTCACGTAGCCGCCGGGACCGGACCCGATGACGATGCAGTCGTACTTCGACTCAGGCATAACGGCAGGGGAGGCTATCCAACGAGCTCAGGCTCCAACCTTTCGCGCAGCTCGTCGGGCACCGCGCGCGACTCGCCCGCCGCGTAGTCGTAGCCCACGAGCACGCCGTAGCCCTCCGCGAGCGAGCGGCCGTCGGACTCGGAGCGCATCGCGAATTCGAGGCGCACGCTCGAGCGCCGCAGATCCGTCGGCCAGATGAAGGTGCGGATCTCCTCGCCGAAGTGCGCGGGCGAGCGGTAGGCGATGTGGCACTCCGCAAAGATGAAGCCGAACTGCCGGCGGCTGCCCGGGTTGTGCTCCGGCAGGATTCCCATCAGGTAGTCGATCCGCGCGGTCTCGAAGAAGCGCAGGTACTCCACGTTGTTCATGTGCTGCATCGCGTCGAGGTCGCCGAAGCGCACGCGCTGCAGCATCGAGAAGGCGCCGTCGGGCGGGCCGCCGTCGCTCCGGTAGCGATCGCTCACCGCGGCTCGTTCGGCATCTGTATGCGCGCCATCGCCTTCACAAGCTTCCAGAACAGGAGCCCGGCGGCGAAGATCATCCCCACCACGATCAGCACGGTGAGCACCGTGGAGGCCTTGAGCAGCAGCACCGCCAGCACCACGATCAGCAGCGCGAGTACGGCCTCCATCCCGAGCACCGCCCAGTAGCGCACGTTCCACATCCCCCACGCCAGCGAGAACATGAGCAGCGTCTGGAAGGCGAGTGTTGTGGCCTTGCCACGGCCGCCCGCGGCGTAGGCGGCCACATTCGCCACCGGCAGCAGGAAGGCCACCACCGCGGCGACCGTCACCCACGGCGGCCGTTCGCCCTCAGCCAGCGGCGCCAGCGCGGCGCGCGCGGCCTCGTTCTTCGCCTCGGTGCGCTCGCGGCGGGTGAGCGGCGGGGTCCCGCCCGCGGCGGCGACGGGCGCCGGCCGGTGCTTGCGCTTGCGCCGCTCAGGCATGTGCTTCCACTCCCCGGAGCAGGGTGGCCGCCGCGCACGGATCCTCCGCATCGCGGATCGCGCGCACCACCGCGATGCGCGTGGCCCCCGCGCCGGCCACGTCCGCGGCGTTGTCCGGATCGATGCCGCCGATGGCGAACCACGGCTTCGCGCTCGCGTGCCCCGCGGCGTATCGCACGAGCTCGAGCCCCACCGGCTCGCGCCCCTCCTTCGTGGGAGTGGCGTACACCGGCCCGACGCCGAGATAGTCCGCGGCCGACTCGAGCGCCGCGTCCACCTGCGTCGGCGAGTGGGTGGAGATGCCCACGATCAGCTCTGCTCCCACGCGCTCGCGCACGCTCGGCAGCGGCTCGTCGTCCTGGCCGACGTGCACGCCGTCGGCGCCGCACTCGAGCGCGAGATCGGGGCGGTCGTTCACGATCAGCAGCGCGTCGTGCTCGTCGCACAGCGCGCGGAGCCGCCGCCCCGCCTCCACCACCGCGCCGTCAGAAGCGGACTTCTCGCGCAGCTGCACCATGTCCACGCCGCCGTGGAACGCGGCGGGCAGCGCGCGCTCGGCGCCCGCGGCGTCGGTGACGAAGTAGAGCCGGGCGCGCGCCAGGCGCTCGCGTCGCATGTCGGCGATGGACATGCGCCGGATGCTAGGCCACTAGTGCTTCTTCTTCCTGGGCGGCGTGCGCGGATACAGCGTGCCGGCCCGCGGGCGCTTCAACGGCTTCGCCACGTTGCTCGTCTCCGCTCCGTACACGAGCCGGAAACTGCGCCGCGCGGCGCCCGACACGCGGAACGTGCGGTCGAAGTAGCCCATCCGGTTGAGCGACACCGTGGCGAGCTTGCGGAACGACTTGCCGCGGCCCACCTGCAGCTCGGCCGTGCCGCCATTCGCCACCCGCACGCCGCCGAATACCTCCACCGCCGAGCGGGACGCGAGGCGCGCGAACAGCGGGGTCTGGAAGGCCTGGTAGACGAACTTCTTCGGCCGGTTCGACGATGAGTCGATGCCCGACTGGAAGCCGTGGAAGCGCCCGAGCCCCCGGCCGGCCGTGGAGTCGTCGCTGAGCGGATACTGCGCGTAGCTCTTCACGCGGCGGTCGTGGTAGGCCAGCCACTCGCTCTCGCTCATGTAGCGCGGAACGAGCCCGACCGGCGATGCGAACGGGTCCGGCGGGTCGGTCTGGAAGCCGAACTCCGTGATCCAGATCGGCATCTTGTGGTCCACGAAGCGGCGCGCGAGCTTGCGCAGCGCACGGTCGAGCCGAGTGAGGTCGTTGATGGTGGCGTCGTCAGCCAGCGGCGTGAGCGCGTCGGGGCCCTCGGCGAGCGTGTACGGGTGGTAGGCGATCCCGGTGCCAGGCAGCGGCTGGTAGTTCGTGCAGCCCCGCGCCGCGGCGGCTGCGCCGCGGTACGCCCGGTAGCGGCTGTCCACGCAGGCGAGCTCGCGCAGGAACTTGATCGGGGACACGCGGGCCGGATACGTCTTGCCGCTGCGGGCGAACGGCAGGAGGTCGCCCATCAGGATCTGGTCCTTCGCGTGCCCGCTCGCCACTAGCCCGTCGTAGGCGGCGAGGAACAGGCCGCGGTAGATCTGCGGCGAGATCGGGCGCTTGCGGCGGTTGTACTGCGGCTGAAGCCAGCCGGAGAGGTTCGGCTCGTTCCACACCGACCAGAGGTCCACACGTGGGAGAGGCCCGCTGTCGTCGGCCGCCCAGGCCGTGGGGGCGAACGCGGCGTTGGCGCGGACGGCGGAGGCGGGGATCGGCTGCGGGCACGGATCACCCGGAGGAGTGGGGGTCTGGCAGGGCGGCGGCCCCGGCGGCGGCGGGGGCGGCGGGCCGCCCGGCGCGGCGGTGGGGTTGTAGCTGCCCGAGTAGCGCGTGCCGAGCGCCTTCACGAAGCGGCCGAACTCCACAGCGTTCGGCTGGTAAGACCCCACCGGGGCCTTGGTGCTCGACACCGCCCACGAGGGTGCGCGCCCGCCCACGAGGAACATCACGCGCAGTCCCCGTGCCGCGGCGCCGCGGACGAGGCTGTCGAACGGCGCCCAGTTCACTGCCGGATACGCCGCGGGGTCGTCCCCCACGAATCCCGCCGGTGCGTGGGAGCCGGCCGGAGCGACGTTGCGCCAATTCACCGTGACCTTCACCACCTCGGCGCCGAGCGACTTGATCTCGTCGAGCGCCAGGTTCTGGGCCGCAGGCCCCTGCTCGAGCAGCCGGCCCTCGTCCTGGACGATCGTGAGCTGGGTGGGGCTGGCCGAGGCGGGGGAAGCCGCGATCAGGGCAGCGCAGAGCGCCAGAGCGGCGAGGACCAGTCGGCGAGGGAGCGAGTTCAACGTTGCGTCGATGCTAATGGCGGCCAGGGCGGCAGAGGGTTAACCGCTCAGGTGGGCGGCAGTTGCGGTCGGAGGTCGGAGGCGGGAGGCGGGAGGCGGGAGGATTCGCACCTCGCCTCGCTGGGTACCACATACGCCGTGACCATTGGCACTTCCATACTGCTGATCGCCGTAGGCGCGATCCTGCGCTACGCCGTCAACGTCCACAGCTCGTCGTTCAACATCAACACGGCTGGGCTGATTCTGATGATCGTCGGAATCATCGGGCTGATCCTGTCGCTGCTCTACACCGCCTTCTGGGCGGATCGCATGCGGACGCGGCGCGACGCCTACGTGGACGAGCCGCCCACGCGTCGTTACTAGACGTAAGCGCGGAGTAGCATTCACTGCAGTACGGGAGCTCGGGTTAACCGGGCTGAGAGGGCAGCTGGTCGCTGCCGACCGTTGAACCTGATCCGGGTAATTCCGGCGTAGGGACTGCCGGCGCGACCTCCGAAGGAAGGAGCTCACGCAGTGCCGGAACGCAGTGGCCACGACGTAGTCGTCGTCGGCGCGGGCCTGATCGGCCTGGCATGCGCTTGGCGAGCCGGCCAGCGGGGCCTCTCGGTGCTCGTGGTGGACGCGCACGGTCCGGGCGCCGGCGCATCGGGCGTGGCCGCCGGGATGCTCGCCCCGGTGACCGAGGCCGAGTTCGGCGAGGAGGAGCTGCTCAGGCTCAACCTCGAGGCGCACGCGCGCTGGCAGGAGTTCGCGCCGGAGCTCGGCGGGGAGCTCCATCACCGGCGCGAGGGGGCACTGCTCGTTGCGGCCGACCGCGACGATGCGGAGGCGCTCCATCGCCTCCACCGCTTCCAGCGGTCGCTCGGGCTCGAGGCAGAATGGCTGACGCCGAGCGAGTGTCGACGCCGCGAGCCCGGGCTTTCGCCGCGCTGCGGCGGTGGCATCTACGCCCCGCACGAGCAGCACGTCGACCCGATGGCCGTGGTGTCCGCGCTCGTGGGCAAGGGGCTTGACATTCGGACGGGCGACCCCGTGGCCGCGGTGGACGCGCACGGCGTACGGCTGCGCTCCGGTGCCACCCTCGCCGCCGACCAGGTGGTGATCGCAGCCGGTTGCTGGAGCGGCTCAGGCATCGACGGGCTGCCGGACATGCCCGTGCGCCCGCTCAAGGGCCAGATCCTTGCGCTGCGGAGGCCGCTCGACAGGCCGCTCACCGAGCACCTGATCCGCACGCCGCGCTGCTACCTGCTCGACCGCGGCGACGGCCGCGTGGTGCTCGGCGGGACGATGGAGGAGCGCGGCTTCGACACCCAGGTGACCGTGGAGGGCGTCTACCGGCTGCTCGAGGCGGCGTACGAGGTGCTGCCCGACGTGACCGAGCTGGAGTTCGCGGGCGCGCGCGCCGGACTGCGGCCCGCCACGCCGGACAACCTGCCGATCATCGGCCGGGGCGAGCCGGCGAACGTGATCTGGGCCACCGGCCACTACCGAAACGGCGTGCTGCTCACGCCGATTACGGCGGACGCGGTGGCAGGGCTCCTCACTGGCGGCGAGGTGCCGGCCGCGGTGCGCCCGTTCAGCCCGGAGCGCTTTGCGGTGGGTGTGCGATGAACGTCATGCTCAACGGAGAGCCGCGCGAGCTGCGCGACGGCGCGAGCGTGAGTGACGCGGTGGAGGCGAGCGGGGCCCCGCCCGGGGGCCGCGGGGTGGCGGTGGCGGTGGACGGGGAGGTTGTTCCGCGCGGAGCGTGGGCAACCACGAACTTGAACGAGGGACAGCGAGTGGAGGTGCTCCAGGCGGTGCAAGGTGGATAACGGAAACGGAACAGGACGGGGCTTCCGCATCGCGGATCGCGACTTCGGCTCGCGCCTCATCATCGGCACGGGTGGCTTCCGCAACCTGCAGTCGATGGCCGAGGCCGTGGAAGCATCGGGCGCGGAGATGGCCACGCTCGCTTTGCGCCGTGTGGACCCGTCGAGCCGCGGCTCGATTGTCGAGGTGCTCGAGAAAGCAGGCTGCTTCCTCCTCCCCAACACGGCCGGCTGCTTCACGGCTCGCGACGCGGTGGCCACCGCGCAGCTCGCGCGCGAGGCGTTCGAGACCGAGTGGGTGAAGCTCGAGGTGATCGGCGACGACAAGACGCTGCTGCCCGATCCGGCGGAGCTTCTGTCGGCCGCCGAGCAGCTCGTGGCCGACGGCTTCACGGTTCTCCCCTACACCAACGACGACCCGATCCTGGCGCGCCGGCTCGAGGACGCGGGCTGCGCGGCCGTGATGCCGCTCGGGTCGCCGATCGGCAGCGGCATGGGCATTCGCAACCCGTACAACCTCCGGCTGATCGTGGAACACGCGCGCGTGCCAGTGATCCTCGACGCCGGCATCGGCACCGCCTCGGACGCGGCTATCGCGATGGAGATGGGGTGCGACGGCGTGCTGCTGGCGAGCGCGGTGTCGCGGGCGCAGGACCCGGCGCGGATGGCGCACGCGATGCGGCTCGCCGTGGAGGCCGGACGCGCGGCGCTCGAAGCAGGGCGCATCCCGCGCCGCCTGTATGCGGAGGCCTCCACGCCGATGGAGGGCGTGCCGGAGCTCACGTGAGCTCGTCTCTGGAGGAGCTCGCCGGACGCTGGCGGGCAGCGTGGCAGGGCCCGGCCGGCGGCTTCGAGAGCTGCTGCACGCCGGACGTGGCATACGAGGACCCGGTGGCCGTGGTGCCGCTCGAGGGGATCGAGGCGCTCGAGGCTCACGCGCAGGGGTTGCGGAGAGCGTTCCCGGACATCCGGGTGGAGGCCTCCGGTGAGAGCATCGGAAGCGGGAACCTGGCCTGCCTCACGTGGCGCGCGCTCGGCACCCATCGCGGAGAGCTCGCGGGGCTGCCTGCGAGCAATCGCTTCGTGGTGCTTCATGGCGTGCATTACGTCGAGCTCGACGACGGCCACGTGCGCCGCGCCCGCGGCTTCTTCGACGTGTACGAGGCGGCCGTGCAGCTCGGCCTGCTGCCCGCCCACGGCAGCTTCGGCGAGAAGGCGCTGCTGATGCTCCGGGGCTTCGGCTACCGCTCGACGTCTACTTGACGACCACGGTCCCGGTCATCCCCGGGTGGACGGTGCACTCGTACTTGACGGTGCCGGCGGTGTGGAACGTGACCTTGTAGGTATCGCCGCTCGCCAGATCGCCGGTGCCGGACTGGAACTTGGGTCCCGGTCCCAGCGTCTTCGTCACGTCGTGGCTCACCGAATCGTCGTTCACCCACTCCACGGTCGAGCCCGTCTTCACGGTCACCGTCTTCGGGTTGAACTGGATGTTGTGCATCGAGACCTTTGTCACGCCGCCGGCCGGCGTGCCGCCGTTGCTGTCGGCCGCCTGAGGTGGCGCGGTGGTGCCGGTACCCCCGCCGCTCGAGCCGCAGCCGGCCGTGAGCAGCGTGAGGGAGAACGTGAGAAGTGAGATCGGGCGCCTCATCCGGAGGCGGGAAGGCTACGAGGGCGGCTTGTGACAAGTAGCTCGAGCAGCGCCTTCTGCGCGTGCAGCCGGTTCTCCGCCTGGTCCCATACCGCGGAGCGCTCGCCGTACAGCAGCTCCTCGGTGATCTCCTCGCCGGGATGCGCGGGCAGGCAGTGCAGCACGATGGCGTCAGGGCGCGCACGCGCGAGCAGCGCCTGTTCTAGCCGGTAGGGCCCGAGCAGCGAACGCCGCCGCTCCGCTTCGACTTCGTCTCCCATGCTCACCCACACGTCGGTGTAGAGAGCATGGGCGCCCTGCGCCGCCTCGGCGGGATCCTGCGTCACGAGAACGCCACCGGCACGCGCGACGATCTCCGGATCAGGAGCGAGCTCCGCCGGGCACGCCACCGCCACCTCCATCCCGGCCTTGGCGCCGAGCAGCATCAGGGAGTGCGCGACGTTGTTGCCGTCGCCCACGTAGGCGAGCTTCAGTCCCTCGAGCGTGCCGAAGCGCTCGCGGATCGTCTGCAGATCGGCCAGCGCTTGGCAGGGATGGTGCCCCGCCGTGAGCATGTTGATCACGGGCACGCTCGCGTGCGCCGCGAGCTCCTCGAGCAGCTCGTCGGCGAACGTGCGCACCGCAATCGCGTGCACGAAGCGCGACAGCACGAGCGCCGTGTCGCGCGGTGACTCGCCGCGGGACAGCTGCATCTCGTCGCCGCGCAGCACGATCGGATTGCCGCCCAGCTCTCGCACTCCAACCTCGAACGAGATGCGGGTGCGCGTGGACGGCTTCTCGAACACGAGTGCCACGCTGCGGCCGGTGAGCTGGGCGGACGCCCAGCGGTCCTGCTTGAGGAAGTCGGCGCGGTCGAGCAGGGCCGAGAGCTCGTCAGCCGTAAGCTCCTCGCCGGTCAGGAAGTGGCGCGTCACCCCGGCATCGTATTTCGTGCGCTCACGTGGAACCTCTTCCACGGTCGCGCCCACCCGCCAGCGGGCCGTCCGCTGCTGGACGAGTTCGTGGAGCTGCTCCGGCGTGAGCCGTGGGACATCGCGCTGCTCCAGGAGGCGCCTCCGCGCTGGTTCGAGCAGCTCTGCCGCGGCGTTGGGGCGAGCGGTGCGATCGCGCTCACCTCGCGCAACTTCGGCTCCTCGCTGCGCGGCCGGATCGCCGATTGGAAGCCGGACCTGATCAAGTCGAACGAGGGCGGGTCGAACCAGCTGCTCGTCCGGCCGCCGTGGCGCATCGCCGACACGCGGCGTCTCACGCTGGCTCGCTTCCCCGAGCGCCGCCGCCTCCTGTGGGCTCGCCTCGAGCGCGAGGGCGCGGAGCCGCTCGCCGTCGCGAACCTGCACGCGAGCGCCAACCGCCCGCGTGCCGCGGCTCGCGAGCTGGTGCGCGCCGCGGACTGGTGTGGCGCGAACGAGCGGCTGCTCTTCGGCGGGGACCTGAACCTGCGCCCTGCCGAGGACCCCGCCACCTTCGATGAGCTCGGTAGCCGCTTCGGCCTCGCACCCCCCACGGCCCCCACGGCGATAGATCATCTCCTCGTGAGGGGTCTGGAAGTGATCGAGCGGCCGGACTGGCTGCCGGCCGAGCGCCGCGACGCCGATCCGGGGACGCGCCTATCCGACCACGGGGTGGTCACCGGAGTGTTCTCCATGGCATAGTGCCGCGTGCCTGCGACCAGGGAGAGGAGCGAGGGATGGCAGAACGACGCAGTTCAGGCAGCCGCAGTGGGGGATCTACGCGCAAGTCCAGCGCATCCACCAAGAGCCGGAGCAGCTCTGCATCCCGGTCCAGCAACTCGGGTTCGACAAAGCGCAAAGCCGCCGCCAAGAAGGGCGGCCAGGCCCGAGGCCGGCAGCAGACCGCCCAGAAGCGGGCGCGCCAGACGGCCACCGCCGCCACCAAGCCGGCGGAGCTCTCGGGCAAGAGCGCGGCCGACGTTCGCAACGCGCTCAGCCGTGGGATCATCGGGCCGCTCAACCTCGTGATGCTCACGCGCGACCGCATCGAAGAGGTGATGGAGGACGCCGTGAGCCGCGGCCGCATGACCGCCGACGACGCTCAGAAGCTCGCGCAGGATCTGATCAACCGGGGCCGCAAGCAGACCGACGACGTGCTGCGTGACCTCGAGTCGCTGCTCGCGCGCAGCGGCGGCGGCGTGACCGGGGCGCGCAAGCGCGGCACCGACGCCGCGAGCCGCGCACGCCGGCAGGTGACCGAGGCAACGGCCCTCGCACGCTCAGCGGCCGATCCGGTGCTGGCGCAGGCGGACCGAGCGCGCCGCGCCGCGGGCGTGGGACCCGCGTTCCCGATCATCGGCTACGACGACCTCACGGTCTCTCAGGTGCAGGGCCGCCTCGGCGGCCTCAAGCCGGCGGAGCTGCGCAAGGTGCGCGACTACGAGAAGCGTCACGCCAACCGCAAGACCGTGCTCAGCGACATCGAACAGCGCCTGGGCTCATAGAGCTCCTCGCCGACCTCTTCACCACCGTCGACGGGTTCGCCAGGGGCGAGCGCAGCCCCGCGTACTTCGGCTACCTGGGGCCTGAGCTCGAGCGCTGGATCGATGAGGAGCTGGCCAAGCCGCAGGGTTTGCTGCTCGGCCGGGTGACCTACGAGCTGTTCTCGGCGATGTCCAACGAGGGGTATGACAACCGGATGGACGCGCTCCCGAAGTTCGTGGTGTCGACGACGCTGAGCGAGCCGCTCTCCTGGAACGCGCGGCTGCTCGATTCGATCGAGAAGGTGCGCGAGCTCAAGTCCGAAGAGGGTCCGCCGCTGCGCTGCATGGGCAGCCTTTCGCTCGTGAGGTCGCTTCTCGCAAACGGGCTGCTCGACCGCCTGCGGCTCGTGGTCTTCCCTCAGATCCTCGGCGAGACCGGGCGCGAGCCATTCCTCGCCGGGCTGCCGGACATCGACCTCGAGCTGGCCGAGCAGCGGGTCCTCGACCGACGCCTCGTGCTGCTCGACTACCGCCCGCTCAAGCGGCGAGCTTGAGGTCGTCGAGCAGCGCGCTGAAGTCGAGCTCGGCGCCGGTGAGCTCGCGCAGCAGCTCGTCGCCGCGCATGCTCTGGCCCTGGCGCCACAGCGTGATGAGGAACTCGCCCGCCTCCGGCTCGTCGAACCATAGGTCGCCGAAGCGCTCGTGCAGCAGACGGCGCACGTGCGTCTCGAGGGCCCACGCTCGGATGTACGCAGCCGCGTAGAAGAACGCGTCCACGTCGCTGAGCCAGCTCGCGCTCGGCCACTCGATGTGGAGCGCGTCCGACAGCCGCCGGGCATAGACCTCGCGCAGCGGATCGAGTGACGGGGGTGCCGAATGCAGCACGAGCTCGTACGAGAGCTTCGCCGCGTAGCGGCGCAGGAAGATCAGCTTGACCGCGCGGAACTGCGCCTCGATCTGCGCCGGCTCCTGGATGTCGAGCCGCGCGCGCAGCCACGCCGGGTTGGCGGTGAGGTGCTGGAAGAGGAAGGCGAAGCTCTCGGTGATCGAGTTGTCGCCGAGGTAGCGGTGCTCCATGGGCAGCGACTCCGGCATGTGCGCGAAGTGCTGCGCGTGCCCCGCCTCGTGGAAGAGAGTCTCGTAGTCGTCGCGGCCGCCGCGGCGCGAGATCACGAGGTACACCTCGTCGGGCACGCGCACGGGCGAGCAGAACGCGCGGGGGTTCTTCTTCGGCCGCTGCTCCACATCGAGGATCACGCCGGGCGGATGGAGCTGGAGCCCACTCAGGGTCTGCTCGAGGCTCTCGAGCAGGCGGGCGTCGGGGTACACGCCGTCGAGCGACGGCGCCCTGAAGAAGTAGGCCATGTCCGCGCGGCGGAAGCGGTCGAAGCCGTAGCCCAGCTCGTTCTCCAGTGGGCCGGAGACGATCTGCTCGTACATGTTCTCCGTGCTCTCGAGGAACGCGGAGGTCTGCGCCTCGAGCGCGCCGAGGTCGATGCCCGACAGCTCCTCGCACATCGCGCGCATGCTCGGCCAGCCCAGCTCCCCGGCCAGCGCGTGCGAGCGCTCGAGCGCCTCGCGCAGCAGCGGGTCGAGCTTCCGCTCCGCCGCCTCGAGGCGCGCCGTCTCGATCGCGTGGCGCCGCTCCGGATCGCGCTCGTTCGCCTGGATCACCGCCGACTGCCTGAACGGCATGCGCTCGCCGTCCACCTCGATCTCGAGGGCCGCCTCCCGCCGCGCGAGCTCCGCGCTCTCCGCCTTCGTCGCGCGGCCGATGAATCCGTGCACGGCGAACTCCACGAGCTGGGTCGTGCCCTCCTCGCGCAGCCGCTGCACGCTGTCTCGCGAGAACAGCTCGGCGTGGCGGTCGTAGATCGCCTCTATGTCGAACTCGTCCTGGAGCCCGGCGAAGTGCCGGTAGTACTCACGGTCGAGCGACGAGACGAACTCCTCGGCGTCGTCGCGATAGGCGGGCAGGTTCACGGGCTGCCAGCATAAAGACCGTGGAGTCCTCCTCACCCACCGGCACCCGGCCGCGGCTGGGCGACGAGCTCGAGCTGTCGATCGACGCGCTCGCGTACGGCGGCGCCGGCGTGGCGCGGCTCGACGGCTACGTGGTCTTCGTTCAGGGAGCGGTGCCCGGCGACCGCGTGCTTGCGCGGGTGAGCAAGCGTAAGCGCGCGTACGCCGAGGCCCGCGTGGTGGAGCTGCTCGATCCGAGCGGCGACCGGATCGAGCCGCGCGCGCCGCATCCCGGTGCGCCCTGGCAGGTGCTCCCCTACGAGCGCCAGCTGGAGGAGAAGGAGTCCCAGGTGCGCGAGGCGCTCACGCGCATCGGCGGCTTCGAGAACGTCCTCATCGAGCCGATCGTCCCGGCGGTGGAGCCGTGGCGCTACCGCAACAAGCTCGAGTACTCGTTCGGCGAGTCCGAGGCCGGGGAGCTCGTGCTCGGCTTCCACCGGCCGGGCCGCTGGAACGAGATCGATGACGTGACCGAGGACATACTCGCGTCCGAGCGTGTGGACTCCGTGCGGGAGGCGGTGAAGGCCTGGTGCCGCGAGGAGGGATTGTCGGCCTACGACCGCCGGGGCGGCAGCGGGCTCCTGCGCAACCTTGTGGTGAGAGAGGGCCGCCGCAGCGGACAGCTGCAGGCGCGCGTGGTCACGAGCGAGGGCGATTTCCGTGCGCTCGATCTGGCGCAGGCGGTGGAGGCCACCGGCGTGCTCTGGACTCGCACGGCAGGCGTGGCCGAGACCACGCGCGAGGGCGAGACGGACTTGCTCACCGGGTCGGCGACGATCGAGGAGGAGCTCACCTGCGCCGGCGAGCGCCTTCGCTTTCGCATCTCGCCCGATGCGTTCTTCCAGACGAACACCGAGATGGCCGAGCGCCTCTACGGAGCGGCGGTGGAGCTCGCGGAGCTGAGCGGCCGGGAGCGCGTGTACGACCTGTTCAGCGGCATCGGCACGATCGCGCTGGCGCTCGCGCCGGCCGCCGGCGAGGTGTGGGGCATCGAGCTGGTGGAGCATGCGGTGGCGGACGCGCTCGAGAACGCGCGGCTGAACGGGATAGACAACGCCCGCTTCTACGCCGGTGACGTGCGCACGGCGATGCGCCCGCTCGTGGACGAGGCCGGCGCGCCGGACGTGCTGGTGGTGGACCCGCCCCGGGCGGGCCTGTCGCAGAAGATCGTGCGGCGGATGATCGAGGCCGGCGCGAAGCGGATCGTCTACGTGTCGTGCAATCCCACGACGCTCGCACCCAACGCGCGTCAGATTGCGGACGCGGGGTACGCGCTCGATCGGGTTCGCCCGGTCGACATGTTCCCGCAAACACCGCACATCGAGTGCGTTGCACAGCTTTCGCTGCGCTGATCCGCTCAACTCTTCACGCCGCGCGCCGATATCGCACCTAATGGGCCAGCAACAGCCGGTTCGTATCGTCGACCTCTGGGACGTGCGCTTGCGCATGGCCACGGTGCGTTTTGGCGTGTGGATCACGGTGGCGGTGTGCGCCGCGGGGTCGTTCTACTCGGTCGCCACCTGGCAGGCCGGAAACCGGCCTCTGATCATGGGACTCCTCGTGGTGGCGCTCGTGTCCTCGCTCGCTGTCGGAGCGCTTGACGCCGAGAAGATCGTTCGCAGCCGCTGGCGCGAGCCCTTCTTCCTCACCTGGAGCTTCGTGGACATCGCCTTCATCGCCACCATCGAGGCGCTCGACGGCGGGGCCCGAAGCCCGATCACCTTCGTGTACGTGATCCCGCTGATCTTCGCGGCGCTGTCGTATCCGCTCCCGGCGGTCTGGGCGATCTCGATTCTCGACGTGACCGCTGCGGTGGTGGTGGGCGCCACCACCGGCAGCCCCGAGTGGACGTATCTCGCGTTCTTCGCCGCCACGCTTGGCTGCACCGCGTTCCTGTGCGTGTGGCAGGCGCGCAACCACGAGCGCCAGCGCAACGACCTTGCGCGGGTGTCACGGACGGACTCGCTCACCGAGTCGCTGAACCGCCGCGGTTTCGAGGAGCGGCTCGACGCCGAGCTGGGCGAGAGCGCACGCGGGGGACGGCCGCTCACCCTCGTGTTGATCGACCTCGACGACTTCAAGGGCGTGAACGACACGCTCGGCCACGCCGCCGGTGACGAGCTCCTCTGCTGGGTGGTGGGCACCGTGCGCGCCTCGCTCCGCCCGTTCGACGCGATTGGCCGGCTCGGCGGGGACGAGTTCGCGGTGCTGCTCCCGGGCGCAGCCCGCGCCGACGCCCTGGAGGTGGCCGCGCGGGTGAGGGACACCCTGTCGCGCCGCATCTTCGCGACGATGGGCCTCGCCACCTTTCCGGTCGACGGGACGAACCGCGAGGAGCTGCATCGCCGGGCCGATGCCGAGCTCTACGCCGCGAAGCACGGCTCGAAGCTCCTGCCGGCGGGCGACGCCAAGCGCGACCTCAGCTGGGCCGCGAGCCTCGCCCAGACGGTGGAGCGCCGCGCCGCACCGCCCACCGACCACGCGGGCGAGGTCGCGCGCTACGCCACGGCGATCGCCGGGCAGCTCGGCTGGGAGGGCGAGGACCTGTCTCTTCTCGGCCTCGCCGCAATGCTGCACGACGTCGGCATGGTCGCGCTCCCGGACCGAATCCTGCGCGGCCCCGACCTGCTCAGCCCGGAGGAGCACGACCGGCATGTGCGGTCGCATCCCGTGGTGGGAGCGGAGCTCGTGAGCCGCGTGGACGGCCTCGAGCCCGCGGTGGCCTGGATTCGCCACTCACACGAGAACTGGGACGGCAGCGGCTACCCCGACGGCCTCAGCGGCGACGCGATCCCAGCCGGCTCCCGCATCCTGCACGTGGCGGAGGCGTACGCGTCAATGACGAGCCGGCGCGCATACCGCAGCGCGATGCACGCGGAAAGAGCGCTCGAGGAGATCCGGCTCAGCGCCGGAATGCAATTTGACCCAGCTTGCGTGGAAGCGCTGGAAGTCCACCTGGGCTCAGCCGAAGCGGCGTAGAGCCCGTGGCCGTCTACTCCGGCTGATCTTCCTCTTCCAGCGGAACCTCCTCAGCCGCGTGCACAGAGCACAGGAACGGCCCACCGGCATCGAGCGACGCCTGGATCTCCTGGCTCGTGAGCTTCGCGCCGCACTCGGCGCAGTTGCGTTCGATTACTGGGTCGAGGCTGTGTTCTTCGAGGCCCATCAGGAGGATGGAACCTTAGCCTCCTGTGCGAGCACGTGGGTGGTCGGCAGTCCCGTGACGCGTTCCACGCGGTGCGGCAGGTCGAGCTTGAGCCACTTCGAGATGCCGCCCGGCAGCGTGGATACCACGACCTCGTCGTAGCTCGCGAAGTTCACCTCGTCCTGCACGGCCGCGATCGGATCCGGATCGCCGACCTTCCCCTCCCTCACGTTCAGCCCCGCTTCTCGCATGCGCTGCACGGCCGCGTTCATGTGGTCCTCGGCCTCTGAGCCGCCCGAGTGCATGTCCGCGGCCCAAGCCACGCCGTGAGGCGTCGCGGGGACTAACAGCGTGAAGGTCGCCTCGCCCCGAGCGGCGCGCTGACGGAGCGCGTCGAGAAGCTCAGGAGACTCGGCAGTGCGATTGGCAACGACTAGTACGTTGGCCACAACGCCTCCTCTCTCGCTTACTCCGAAGCTTACGCTTCGGCGCTAGTACGGCGGCAGATCCGCGTACCAGTCGCCGAGCTGGCGGAACGCGCGCCAGAAACTCCTTTTGGCGCCCTCCTCGTCCAGGGCGTGATCGATATCGGGCACGTACAGCGCCTCACAGGTGGGAGTGAGGTTCTGTATCTCGCCGAGCTTCGGCTCGAGTGTGCGGCCGAGCGGCACGCCCAGCTCGTTCAACTCGTCGAGCGCCTGCTCGCCCATCACCACGACGATCCGCGGCTGCACGATCGCCAACTCCTCGAGCACGCGCGCCCGGCACTCCGGCGCCGACATGTCGGTGTCCGGCACCGGGCACTTGATCAGCAGCGTGCCGTAGACGGCCAGCGGGTCGATGCCGAGCCGCTTGAAGCTCTTCATCAGCGCGCTGCCGGCGCGCCCGTAGAAGGCCACGCCCTCCTCGATCTCCGCCGGGAGCGGCGAGTACTTCAGCAGGAAGATGTCGGCCTGCGGGTGGCCCGAGCCGAGCACCGGCATCAGGTTGCCGCGCGGGCAGTGGTCGCACGACTGCAGCTCGCGCGTGAGCTGGTTCAGCTCACGGATCGCGCGCTCCAGATACTTCTCCCTGATCTCGTCGTCGGTGGCCGGCACTCGCGTGTCGGTTTTTGACGACGCGGGCCCCTGTCCTTTTGCCTGCATCACTTGTTGCCTCGTTTGCGAGCCGGCTGCCGCGTCTTCGTCTGGATGAACTTGAGAGCCTGCACGTAGAGCAGGCTCTGCTTCTTGCGCACGATGTCCGCGTCGCGAAGCGATTCGAGGAACTCCTGCGGTCCGTCGAAGTCGCGCATCCGGATCTTCACCGAGCCCAGTCCCTGCGCCACGTGGCTGTCGGATCCCGCGCCCGCCACGATGCGGTACTTGGCTGCGAACCGAGCCGCCTCCTCGTTGAACGCGGAGAACGCGACGCGCGGGTTGAACACCTCCATCGCGTCGATGTCCTCAACCACGGTGAGCAGGTGCTCGTAGTCCGGCACCGAGTGCATGCGGTCGAAAGGATGTGGCACGTACACGAGGCCACCCTGGCGCCGGATCTCGGCGATCGTCTCCTGCAGCGTCATGCCGCGTGGGATCTTCTCCTCGATGAACAGGCCGATCACCTCCCCCTGGTCGGCTGTCTTGACCTCCTCGCCCACGATCACCTTGATCCCGTTCGCGCGCTCGCGCGCCTCGAGCGCGCCCGAGATCTCGTTGTGATCCGTGACGGCGATCGCGCCGAGCCCCGCTCGCTTGGCAGTGTCGAGCAGCGTGTCCACGGGGGTCGCGCAGTCGGGCGAGTGGTCGGTGTGCATGTGGAGGTCCACGTGAATGAAGTCGCGCGAGCCGAGCCGCCGCCTCACGTCGGGCGTTCCATCGGGGTCGTGCCGGCGGGCGGCGATCTGGCGGTACACCTCCTCGATCGCGTCGGCGGTGGCGGTCCAGGTGAACTCCCCCGCGGCATCCCTGCAGCCGGCCTGAAGGCGCTCCCGCAGCCCCCGGTCGGCCACGAGCCGCTCGATCTGCGACGCGAGCGTCTGCGAGTCACGAGGCTCGAACAGCAGACCGCGCTCGCCGTCCGCCAGCACCTCCTCGTACACCGGCAGCCGCGACGCCACCGGCACCGCGCCGCCCGCCAGAGCGCGGATCAGGTGCTGGGGCGCGGGC
This sequence comes from Thermoleophilaceae bacterium, assembly GCA_036378175.1. Taxonomy (GTDB): domain Bacteria; phylum Actinomycetota; class Thermoleophilia; order Solirubrobacterales; family Thermoleophilaceae; genus JAICJR01. The sequence goes on along the minus strand of DASUWY010000048.1, from coordinate 88,086 downwards.
GACACTCCGGAAGAAGCCGCCACCGAGATGTGGGCGCCGCCCAGGAAGTGCGCCTCGGACCCATCGCCTGGCCCGCAGAAGCGCACGCGCTCCCGGAGCGCCCGCGACAGCGGCACCGCGGGCTCGAGCGCCTGCACTCGGGACCACACCGTCGCCCTCCACGGAAGCTCCCCCGGCAGCTTCCGCAGCGCGCGGAGGAAGAGCCGCAGCGCGGCGCGCTCCTCCTCGAGGCAGAAGAGGATCTCCACCTCGCCGTCCTGCGGCCGTTCGCGTTCGACCACATCCGCGCCCGGGGGGATGACGGGATAGTCGCCCGGGAAGAAGCGAGCGAGCAGGTCGCGCGTCACGCCGAAGCTCGCGGTGCGGCCGTCGAGGCGTCCAAAGAGCAGTTCCACGAGCCGGCGCGCGAACTGGGTGGAGAGCACCCGCTCCGCCGGAGCATGGAACGTGCCGACGTTCAGCGCGCGCGAGTGCCGAAGCGCGACCGACGACGCGCTCGGCGCGAAGGGCTCGTGAACGTGCACGAAATCGAACGCCGCCCGCTCGAGCAGCTCCTCGATCGTCCGCGACACGTCCAGCGGCAAGGACACGGCCGCGCCCCTGCGCGTGGGCGGAAACGGCAGGCTCTGACCCACAGCGATCACCTGCGCGCAGCCCTCATCGGCGAACACCGCCTCGGGCTCGTCGGCGAGCCGCTTGACCGTCTGGCGGCCCTCTCGAATCAGCTCCCGAGAGTCAGACGGCGCAACCACCACGACGCGGTGCCCGCGCCTGCAGAGCTCGTCCGAGACGCGCTCCACATATGCGTTCACCTCATGGTGCTGTTCCCAGGCATACGGGGTTACCTGGGCGATTGCGAACCGATCCTGCGGCACTGCCGCAGGATAGTTCGCGTGGGGAGTAGGGCGTATGGAGTAGGGAGGGCGGCCTTGAGACCGCCCTCCCTACGCCCTACGCCCTACTCCCTACATCAAGCCTCAGGCCTTGGCCTGAGCCTTGATCTTTGCTGTCCCCGGCAGCTTCGGCGCGCCGGCGTACTTGGCGATGAAGTCCTCCGTGTTCTGGCGCGCCACCGGATCGGGCACCTGCACGGGCGGCGACTTCATCAGGTACGAGCTGGGCTCCTCGAGCGGGCCGCCGATGCCGTGGTTGAGCGCCAGCTTGCAGCAGCGCACGGCGTCGATCACGATGCCCGCCGAGTTCGGGGAGTCCCACACCTCGAGCTTCATCTCGACGTTGAGCGGCACGTCGCCGAACGCCTGGCCCTCCACGCGAATGTGAGCCCACTTGCGGTCGGTGAGCCACGGTACGTAGTCGGACGGGCCGATGTAGACATCGTCGGCCGGGAGCTTGTCGTCCATGATCGAGGTCACCGCCTGCGTCTTCGAGATCTTCTTGGACTCCAGCCGCTCGCGTTCGAGCATGTTGTAGAAGTCCATGTTGCCGCCGACGTTGAGCTGCGACGTGTGCACCATCTTCACGCCGCGGTCCGCGAACAGACGGGCGAGCTGGCGGTGCACGATCGTCGCGCCCACCTGCGACTTGATGTCGTCGCCGACGATCGGGAGGCCGGCCTTCTTGAAGCGGCCCGCCCAGTACTCCTCCTGCGCGATGAACACGGGGATGCAGTTCACGAAGCCGCATCCGGCCTCGAGCACCTGCTCCACGTACCACTTGGTGGCCTGCTCAGAGCCCACCGGGAGGTAGGACACCACCACGTCGGTCTTCGTGTCCTTGAGGATCTGGACGATGTCGTCGGTGGCGCCCGGCGCCTTCTCGATCTTCTGCGAGAGGTACTTGCCGAGGCCGTCGTGCGTCATGCCGCGGTGAACCTTCACGCCGAGGTTCGGCACGTCGGCGAACTTGATCGTGTTGTTCTGGCCCGACCAGATCGCCTCGGACAGGTCCTTGCCGACCTTCTCCTTGTCGATGTCGAACGCGGCGGTGAACTCGATGTCGCTCACGTGGTAGCCGCCGAGGTCCACGTGCATGAGGCCTGGGACGCGCTCCTTGGGGTCCGCGTCCTTGTAGTACTGCACGCCCTGCACGAAGGCGGAGGCGCAGTTGCCGACGCCGATGATGGCTACGCGTACCTTCTCCCCCTGGTAGCGCGAGGCGCCGTTGGTAGGTCCGTTGTCAGTCAAGTGTTTGAGCCCTCCTGAGGTCTGCGGCCGGTCCCGAGCTTGGGACCGGGCAGGGTTATCGAACTCCACTCCCCTCCCGCGGTTACGCGGGGCTTGTGCGATTCAGCTCGCGCCTCACGTGGAAAACGCGCTGTAGCACGGTGAAGCTCGTAAGCACCGCCATCACGTAGATGGCCGGCTTGAGCAGCTCGAAGTTGCCCAAGCCCGCTCCACGAGCGAACACCAAGCCTATCGACAGGATGACTACCCGTACAGCACGTGTGGCTATGCCGACCTTGCACTCCACGCCCAGTGCCTCCGCCCGGGCTCGCGTGTAGCTCACGAGCAGCGAGCCGAGCACGGTGATCACGACGGCGGCCACCGCCACCTGGTCGTGCCTGTCGGCGAAGTAGGCGGCCACCGCCGTGAGGACGATTCCCTCCTCGGCGCGGTCGAGCGTGGAGTCGAGGAACGCGCCGAACGGCGTGCCCTTGCCGGACATGCGTGAGTAGCGGCCGTCGAGCGTGTCCATGATCGAGCCGACGATGAAGGTCACTCCTGCCAGCACGAACAGGCGCTGGGTGATCAGGACGGCCGCCGCCACGTTGAGCACCAGGCCGGTGAGCGAGATGGCGTTGGGCGTGAGGCGCGACTCGATCAGGCGGTTGCGCGCCCGCAGCCGAACGTCGGCCGCGGTGAGCGGCTCGCCGTTGCGACGTCCCGCACCCCTCGTCCTCTGGCGCCGCTCCCGTGTGGCGCCTGTGGTGTCTCGTGGCTCTTGCGTCAAGCGGTGGCTCCGGCGAATGCCCAGGCGTCAGGTCGTGCCCGGGCAAGCGCCGCTGAAGCGTAGGCGGAAATCCCCGCCACCACCGCGCCCATTGCGGCGTCGAGCCAGAAGTGGTTGGCCGTGACGATCACGACCCAGCTGATGAACAGCGGGTACAGCATCCAAAACACCCTGCCCGGCAACCACTTGACGAGCCGCAGGCCGGTCACCCCGACCATCAGGGCGAACGCCACGTGCATGCTCGGCATCGCCGCGTAGGGGTTGTAGAGCACGCTCGCGCTGTGCGAGGCGCCCTGCCCGAAGAAGTCGGTGACGGTGTCGGTGAAGCCCCACTCCGGCATGAACCGCGGCGGCGCCGTGGGATAGAGCACGTAGAGGACGAGGGCGAGGCCCATCGCCACCATGAACATGTTGCGCACGAAGTAGAAGGCCTCGTTGCGCCAGAAGTAGAGCCACACGAGGAAGGCCGTGGTGATCACGAAGTGGGCGTTCACGTACGTGAAGTCCGCCACGTGTATGAGCCAGCCCTGTCCGACGGTCCACGTCTGCACGCTCGGCTCGAAGAAGAGGTGCAGCCCACGCTCGAGATTCACGATCCAGCGTGCGTGCGAGAAGGCCGCCGTCACCTCGCCGTCCACCACTCCGCGCACGATGCGGTACAGGTAGTAAGCGCCACCGAAGAGCAGCAGCTGGCGCAATGCGTCCACAGGTCCGCGCGGCAGGATCCTGGCGCTTAGTTGGCGTGCGCGGATCATTACTGGAGCTTAACGGCCGCGTCACACGCATGCCGGGTTATTTAGGCGCAGCGAGGTCCGCGTTCAAACACCCGCAGCGGCGAGAAGTCGATGTGCATCCGCACCGGTCCGGTCCGTCGCGCGGTGATCCGCGTCCAGCCGCCGGCCGACTGCACGCATGCGCCGTTCGCGATCCAGTACGGGGTCCACCGCACGCGCACGAGCGCGCTCCCGGGACGGTCCACCTGGAGCCGCACCTGTTCGGCCCCGAACGACACGGCGCGGATCCGCGCGCGGCCCTCCGGCGTGACGAGCGAGTGCGGACTCGTGACCTCGTACACGCGCCAGTGCGGGCCGGTCCAGCGCAGCCTCAGATACGGAAGCCCCGCGCGCACGAGCTGCGCCTCGCGGATCGCGCTGTAGTCGAGCTTCGTGTCCGGCAGCGCGACCCAGCGCACGGCGTTCTCCTCCAGCCATTGCCTGTACGTGCGCGCATTCAGCGTGCCGTCATAGAAGAGCGAGTTGCGGCCCACGTCGAGCTGGCGTTCCCAGCCACGCGCGAGGGGCACGTGAATTGCCACGTCCGCCGTCTCCCAATGCGAGTCGGTGAACACCACCTCCGCGCGCCCCGGCGGCTGCGGATTGTCCTGGAGGAAGTCCACGAGCGGCATGAAGTACGCGCGGTAGCGGGACGCGTCATCCTCACCGTTCGTGATCGCCCTCACGGGAGCCGCGAGCTGCCAGAAGCCGGTGGTGGCGAGAAGAGCGGTGAGGGCGAGAAGCCCGGCCCAGGTGCGGCGCGGACCCAGGAGGCAGCACAGCGCCACCGGTCCCGCGAAGAGCTCTCCGAGCCGCGAGGCGTTTCCGCCGAGCGGCGTGGGCACGAGGTACGCCGCCACGGCCATCAGCCCGTACAGCGCGGCCCCCACTCGCAGCGTTCGCTCCTCGCGCGGGAGCAGCAATACGAACAGGGCCGCGGTCACGGGCACCGGCAGGAAGGTCATGAACGCGTAGGGCTGCCGGCCGCCCTCGGGGAAGGCGGCGGCGAGCAGGATCGTCGGGAGGATGCCTCCCGCGGCCACGAGCAGCGCGGCGCGGCGCTGCCCGCCGCGACCCGTGAGCGCGACGGCCGCCGCGGCGATCGCAAGGAACACGCCCGCCACCGGGCTGCCGAGCGGCGTGAGCAGCGCGAGGATCGCGGCGGGCACCGTCCTGTCCCGCTGGAGGGCGAGCAGCGAGCCCAGGGCCAGCGCGATGCCGAGCGCGTAGGGCAGGCGCCCGGTGAACAGCATCGTGGAGGTGGCCACGCCGAACCAGAGCGCGCCCCAGCGCGCCGCAGGACCGAAGTGGCGGCGCGCCAGCGGCTCGAATGTCGCGGCCGCGGCAAGCGCGGCGAGCACCCCCGCCACGGCGGGGCCCACCGCCCAGGCGAGCGGCGGGAACAGGATGCTGTACGCCGGAATGTGATGGCCGCCGTACCAGTTGCCGTTCCAGACGGCGAAGCCATGACGCGCGAAGTACTCGGAGCGGAAGACGTGCGCGGCGAGGTCACCGGTCTTGGGCGCGAGTACGAGGTAGATGCCGCCGGCAAGTGCCGCCGCAAGCACCGGCGCGAGAGCCCACATGGCCGCACGCGACGGCAGGAACGGCAGCTGCCGCGGACGGGTGGTTTCGAGAGTTGCCATCAGCTGAGGAGGAAGTGGGCCACCGTGTCGATCACGCTCGGATCGTCGATCCACGGCCAGTGGCGCACCCCTGGGAGGACCTCCACACGAGTATCCCCTCCGAGAGCGTCGGCCAACCGGGAAGCGAACTCACTGCCGATGTACGGATCGTCCGCGCCCCACACGATCAGCGCCGGAGACTTGAGCTCACCGAGGCGGTCGCCGGCGCGCTCGAGCACCGAGTTCGGGGCCGAACGGTAGAGCTTCAGGATCGCTCGCTGGGTCCCGTGATCGAAGTGGCTCCACACGCGGTCGATGAACTCGTCGGAAGCCGGTCCGGGGGCGGCCGTGGCCTCGCGCGAGAGCTGCTTGAACCCCCAGCGCGTGCTCAGACCCATGAAGAGCTCGCCCGCGAGTGGGGTGCGCCAGATGCGTGCGAGCCGGTGCCACTCGTAGCCGGGGACGAGCGGCACGCAGTCCATCAACACGAGCCTCTCCACTTGTTCGGGCGCGCGCTGCGCCAGGCCGAGCGCGGCGGACCCCCAGTCGTGCACAACCAGCGAGTAGCGCTCAACCCCCAGCTGCGCGAGGAAGGCTTCGAGCAGGTTGCTGTAGCCCTCGATCGAGTAGTCGAAGTGCGCGGGCTTGCCTGAGCGGCCGAACCCGGGCAGGTCCGGAGCGAGGCCCCCGGTGCGCTCGAGGAAGTCGACCCAATCGTCCGAGTTCGTCGGATTGCCGTGCACGTAGAGCACGGGCGGGCGGCCTTCAGGCGAAGGAGCCTCGCGCCAGAAGACCTCCACGCCGCCGATCTCGGCGCGCTTGTCGTGGACGGGCACGTGATGCATTAGACCGCACCTGGATGAGGGCGGGCTAACTTCTCCGGCCGTGTCCGAATGGAAGCCCGCCACGCGCCGCAAGCTGCTTGCGATCCGCGACCGCCTGCGCAAGGCCTACGGGCGGCCGGCGCTGCGCCCGCACCTGGCGCCGGTGGACGAGCTGATCCTCACGGTGCTGTCGCAGAACACCAACGACCGCAATCGCGACGTTGCCTACGCCCGCCTGCGGGAACGCTTCTCGAGCTGGGACGAGGTGCGGGACGCGGACGAGGACGAGGTGGAGGAGGCCATTCGCCCGGGAGGCATCTCGCGCGTGAAGGCGGAACGGATCCAGAAGATCCTGCGCGCGATCGGTGACGACGACCTGTCGCGCCTCGCCGACGAGCCGCTCGACCAGGCGCGCGCCGAGCTATGCGAGCTGCCGGGCGTGGGCCGCAAGACGGCGGCCTGCGTGCTCCTGTTCTCATTCGGCCGCGCCGACGTGCCAGTGGACACTCACGTCTACCGCGTGGGCACACGACTCGGCCTGTTCCGCCCCAAGGCCTCCTTCGACGAGGCGCACGACGAGATGCTGCGCCTCGTGGCCGATGATCCCGAGGAGGCCTACGAGGTGCACGTGGGGCTGATCCGCCACGGGCGCCGCACCTGCACGGCGCGGGACCCGCGCTGCGGCGATTGCCCGCTGCTCAGCCTGTGCCCGTACGGCAAGGCCCGCCGCCGATCCGGCGAGATATGAGCAGTCGCCACGCCGCGGAGGCGGCGCTCGTGGCGATCGCCGCCGTCTGGGGGCTCACCTTCGTGATGGTCCAGAGCGCGGTGAAGCACCTGCCGGTGCTCGCGTTCCTCGGCTACCGCTTCAGCGCGGCGGCGCTGATCGTCGCGCTGATCTTCCGGCGAGAGCTGGCCCGCCTCCCGCGCGACGGCTGGCGCGCCGGGCTCGCCATGGGCGTCTTCCTCACCGGCGGCTACCTCGCGCAGACCTTCGCCCTCGAGCACACCACCGCGTCGAACGCCGGCTTCATCACGGGCCTGTTCGTGGTGATCACGCCGGTGCTGGGAGCGATCTTCCTGCGCGACCACGTCGGCACGCTCGCGTGGCTGGCGGCGGCGCTCTCAGCGCTTGGGCTCTTCCTGCTGTCGGGCACGAACGGCCTGCACTCCGGAGACGCGCTCGCGCTCCTCTGCGCCGCCTGCTTCGCGGCACACATCCTCGTCACGAGCCACGGCGTGCGCAGCTACAACCTCGGAGCGCTGCTCGCCGTCCAGCTCGGCACCTGTGGCGTGGTGAGCCTGATTGCCGGCGCACTGGGAGGCGACCTCGAGGCGCCGAGCGGCGGCCAGGTGTGGTCCGCCCTGCTCGTCACCGCGCTGATCGCGAGCGCCCTCGGCTTCTTCGTCCAGAGCTACGCCCAACAGCACGCCTCACCGGCAAGAACAGCCCTGATCCTCGCCTCGGAACCAGCCTTCGCAGGCCTATTCGGCTACCTGCACGGCGACCGCCTGACAGCGATCAATTGGTTCGGAGCCGTACTGATCATGGTCGCCGTAGTAGGAGTCGAAGTCATTCCCCGATTCAGGCCCCCACGCCCGTTGCCAGAGGGCTAGCACCAGTCACAGTCACCAGTCACCGACTGGGCGTTCGAACCCAAGGTTGCTATAACTCCACTTAGATTTTTTCCGACAGGAGGAAGCAAGCAGATGGCAAAGACAATCGGCATCGATCTTGGCACGACCAACTCGTGCATGGCCGTGCTCGAGGGTGGCGAGCCGCGTGTGATCGAGAACGCCGAGGGCGCGCGCACCACGCCGTCCGTGGTGGCGTTCACGTCAGGCGGCGAGCGTCTCGTGGGCACGGTGGCCAAGCGCCAGGCCGTGACCAATCCCGAGAACACCGTCTTCTCCGTGAAGCGCTTCATGGGCCGCAAGGCCGCTGAGGTGAAGGAGGAGGAGACGATCGTCCCGTTCAAGGTCGTGAGCGGCCCGAACGGCGACGCCCGCGTGAGCGCAGGCGGCAAGGAGTACTCGCCGCCCGAGATCAGCGCGATGATCCTTCAGAAGCTCAAGGCCGACGCCGAGTCCTACCTCGGAGACACCGTGGACAGCGCGGTGATCACCGTTCCGGCGTACTTCAACGATGACCAGCGCCAGGCCACCAAGGACGCCGGCAAGATCGCCGGCCTCGAGGTCAAGCGCATCATCAACGAGCCCACCGCGGCGTCTCTCGCCTACGGGCTCGACAAGGAGTCGGACCAGACCATCCTCGTCTTCGACCTCGGCGGCGGCACGTTCGACGTGTCCGTGCTCGAGATCGGCGACGGCGTGTTCGAGGTGAAGGCCACCGCGGGTGACAACCACCTGGGCGGCGACAACTTCGACAAGGCGATCGTCGACTGGATGGTGTCCGAGTTCAAGGCTTCGCAGGGCATCGACCTGTCGCAGGACAAGATGGCCCTCCAGCGCCTGTACGAGGCGGCGGAGAAGGCCAAGGTCGAGCTCTCCACCACGCAGGAGACGCAGATCAACCTGCCGTTCATCACGGCGGACCAGTCGGGACCGAAGCACCTCGACACGCGCCTGTCGCGTTCGAAGCTGAACGAGCTCACGGCCGATCTGCTCGACCGAACGGTGGGCCCGACCAAGCAGGCGATGGACGACGCGGGCGTGACCGGCGACTCCATCGACCACATCGTGCTCGTCGGCGGCATGACCCGCATGCCGGCTGTGCAGGAGAAGGTCAAGCAGCTCACCGGCAAGGACCCGCACAAGGGCGTGAACCCGGACGAGGTCGTGGCCGTGGGCGCCGCGATTCAGGCCGGCGTGCTCGCGGGCGACGTGAAGGACGTGCTCCTGCTGGACGTCACCCCGCTCACCCTCGGCATCGAGACCAAGGGCGGCGTGATGACCAAGCTCATCGAGCGCAACACCACGATTCCCACGCGCAAGTCGGAGATCTTCTCCACGGCTGAGGACAACCAGCCGAGCGTGGAGGTGCACGTGCTGCAGGGCGAGCGGGAGATGGCGAGCTACAACAAGTCGCTCGGCAAGTTCCAGCTCACCGGCATCCCGCCGGCGCCTCGCGGAATCCCGCAGATCGAGGTGACCTTCGACATCGACGCGAACGGCATCCTCAACGTGTCCGCCAAGGACCTCGGCACGGGCAAGGAGCAGAAGATCGAGATCCGCTCCGGCTCCGGGCTGTCCGACGAGGAGGTCTCGCGCATGGTCGCGGACGCCGAGTCGCACGCCGAGGACGACCGTCGCCAGCGCGAGCTGGTGGAGGCACGCAACACGGCCGAGAACGCGGCGTACCAGGCCGAGCGCCAGCTCAAGGAGATGGGCGACTCGGTGGACTCCGCCTCGAAGGACCAGATCGAGGCCGCGATCAAGGACGTGCGCGACACGCTCGAGTCCGACGACGTCGCCACGATCAACGCCAAGACGCAGGCGCTGCAGGAGGCCTTCCACAAGGTGTCCGAGCAGATGTACGCGGCGGCCGCTCAGGCCCAGCAGGCCGACGGCGCCGGCACGACGAACGGCACCGACGGCGCGGCCGCGACCGACGCCTCGGGTGACGAGGAAGAGGTCGTCGACGCCGAGGTCGTGGACGGTGAGCGCGAGTCGTGATCGAGGAACAGCAGCCAGTAACCCAGCAGCCCGAGTCGGGCGAGCCGTCGGGCGAGCAGGATCCGAAGGTGGAGCAGGAGATCCTCGAAGCCACCGAGGACGCCACGGGGGATGAGGGATCGGCCGAGGAGGCCGATCCCCAGTCCGCCATAGCCGCGGAACGCGACAAGTACCTCGACCTCGCTCAGCGGACTCAGGCTGACTTCGAGAACTACCGCAAGCGGGCGGCGAAGGATGCGGCCAATGCGGGCGAGCGGGCGAAGGCCGGGCTCGTGCGCGAGCTCCTGCCGGTGCTCGACAACCTCGAGCGCGCTCTCGCCACCGCGGTTCACGACGACGGCGACGCGTCGCCGGTGGTGGAGGGCGTGCGGCTTGTGCGCGCCGATCTGCTCGGCGTGCTCGAGCGCTCGGGCGTGCAGGCGTTCGACCCCGCGGGCGAGCCGTTCGACCCGACGGTGCACGAGGCGCTGTCCACCCGTCCGGCGGACGAGGGCACGCATCCCGGCACCGTGGTGGACGTGGTGGAGAAGGGCTACCGCCTGAACGACACCGTCCTGCGTCCGGCTCGCGTCGTGGTGAGTCAGTAAGAGGTAGGCCACGATGGCGCCGCCGAAGGATCCGTACAAGACCCTGGGGGTCGACAAGAAGGCCTCCCAGGACGAGATCAAGAAGGCCTACCGCAAGCTCGCTCGTCAGTACCACCCGGACAAGAACCCGGGCGACAAGAAGGCGGAGGAGCGCTTCAAGGACATCCAGGCGGCCAACGACGTCCTGTCCGACCCGGAGAAGCGCAAGCAGTACGACCAGGGCGGGGGCGTCTTCGGCGGCTTCGGCGGCGGCGGCTTCGACCCGGGCGCGTTCCGCACCGGTGGAAGCGGCGGGGGCTTCGGCGGAATCGGGGACATCCTGTCCGACCTCTTCGGGGGCGGCGGAGCCCCCGGTGGCGCACGCCGGCCCGGGCCCGAGCGCGGTCGCGACCTCGAGACCGAGGTGCACATCTCGTTCGAGCAGGCGATGGAGGGCGCCCAGGTGCCCGTGAACGTGCAGGTGCCCGCGGCGTGCCCGACCTGTCGCGGCACCGGCGCCAAGCCCGGCACCACGCCGCAGGTGTGCCCTCGCTGCCAGGGCCGCGGAATCGAGTCGCAGGGGCAGGGTCTCTTCTCGATCTCACAGCCGTGCTCACTGTGCGGCGGCACCGGCACGCAGATCACCGATCCGTGCCCCACATGCCACGGCCGCGGCCAGACCACGCAGGTGAAGCGCTACCGGGTGAACATCCCGGCCGGCGTGAAGGAGGGCAGCCGCGTGCGGCTCGCCGGCAAGGGCGAGCCCGGCCGCCGCGGCGGTCAGTCCGGCGACCTCTACGTAATTACGCGCGTGGGCGAGTCACCCGTGTTCCGCCGCAAGGGGGACAACCTCGAGGTGGATGTGCCGATCACGATCCCCGAGGCGATCCGCGGGGCCACCGTGGAGGTGCCCACGCTGTCCGGCACGAAGCGCATCCGCGTGCCCGCCGGCACCCAGCACGGCACCGTGCAGCGGCTGCGCGGCGAGGGCCCGGCAAGGCTGGGCGGCAAGGGCCGGGGGGACATTCACTACAGGCTCACGATCGACGTGCCGCGCTCCCTGAACAAGGAGCAGAAGCAGGCCGTGGACGAGCTCGCGTCCGTGATGAACGGGAACCCGCGCGAGCGGCTGTTCGGGGAAAGGAGGTAGGCGATGACCAGGAAGAAAGCTGACGGCGGCGGTGAGAGCCTCGATCGGCGGCGGGGCGTCTACATGATCTCCGTGGCCGCGGAGCTCGCGGGCATGCATCCCCAGACACTGCGCATCTATGAGACGCGCGGGCTGATCACGCCCAAGCGCTCGCGTGGCAACACCCGCCTCTACTCGCAGGAGGACGTTGACCGGCTGCGCCGCATCCAGGAGCTCACCTCCGAGATGGGCATGAACCTGGCCGGCGTGGAGCGTGTGTTCGCGCTCGAGCAGGAGATGGAGCGTATGACCGAGCGCATGCGCCGTGTACAGCGCGAGGCCGAGCGCATGGAGAAGGAGATGCGCGACGAGATCGAACGCGTGCGGCGCTCCTTCCGCTTCGAGATGGTGCCTTACGAGCCGCCGGAGAAGGCGCTCGTGCCGAAGGACCAGCCCGGCGTGAAGATCCCGATCAAGAAGAAGCGGCCCACTTCGTCGGATGGGGTGAGCAGATGAGTCCTGATCGCTTCACCGTGAAGTCGCAGGAGGCGCTGCAGGCCGCCCAGCAGCTCGCCGGCGCGCGCCGCAACCCGCAGGTCGCGCCTGTGCACCTGCTGCTCGCTCTGCTCGAGCAGGAGGGCGGCATCGCGGTGCCGGTGCTCAAGCGGGTTGGCGTGTCGCCCGAATCGGTGCGCGCCCGCGCGAACGAGCAGCTCGACAGCTTCCCGGTGGTCACGGGTGACGCGTCCGCGATGCCCGAGCTGGGCCAGGCGATGGGCGAGGTGCTCCGGCGCGCGGACGACGAGGCGCGCGGGATGGGCGACCAGTACGTGTCCGTCGAGCACCTGCTGCTCGCGCTGAGCGGCGACCCGAACATCGACCTCCAGGCGTCGCGCGACCAGCTCGCCGACGCGGTTGCGCAGGTGCGCGGTCCCCACCGCGTGACGGACCAGAACCCGGAGGACAAGTACCAGGCGCTCGAGACCTACGGCCGCGACCTCACGAGCGCGGCTGAAGACGGCAAGCTCGACCCCGTGATCGGGCGCGACGACGAGATCCGCCGCGTGATCCAGGTGCTCTCGCGCCGCACCAAGAACAACCCGGTGCTGATCGGCGAGCCGGGCGTGGGCAAGACGGCGATCGTGGAGGGCCTCGCCCAGCGGATCGTCTCGGGTGACGTGCCCGAGTCGCTGCGCAACCGGCGCGTGATCGCGCTCGACATCGGCGCGCTGGTCGCGGGCGCCAAGTACCGCGGCGAGTTCGAGGACCGCCTCAAGGCCGTATTGAAGGAGGTCTCGGAGGCCGAGGGCCAGATCATCCTGTTCCTCGACGAGCTGCACACGATCGTGGGCGCCGGTGCCGCGGAGGGCGCCGTGGACGCCGCAAATCTTCTCAAGCCGATGCTCGCGCGCGGCGAGCTGCGCGCAGTCGGCGCCACCACGCTCGACGAGTACCGCAAGCACATCGAGAAGGACGCAGCCCTGGAGCGCCGCTTCCAGCCGGTGATGGTGGAGGAGCCGAGCGTGGAGGACACGATCGCGATCCTGCGCGGGCTCAAGGAGCGCTACGAGGTACATCACCAGGTGCGCATCCAGGACTCCGCGATCGTCGCGGCGGCGATGCTCTCGCAGCGCTACATCGCGGACCGCTTCCTGCCCGACAAGGCGATCGACCTGATCGACGAAGCAGCGTCGCGGCTGCGCATCGAGATCGACTCGGTGCCGGTGGAGATCGACGAGGTGAACCGCCGCATCATGCAGCTCGAGATCGAGCAGCAGGCCCTGTCGAAGGAGACCGACGAGGCCAGTGCCGCCCGCCGTCAGGCGATCGAGCGCGAGCTGGCCGAGCTGGGCGAGCAGCGCTCGGCGATGACCGCGGAGTGGGAGCAGGAGAAGTCCTCGATCGATGCCGTCTCCGATCTGAAGAAGCGCCTCGACGAGGCGCAGCGCGAGGCGGAGCGCGCCGAGCGCGAGACCGACCTTCAGCGCGCGGCCGAGCTTCGCTACGGCGAGATCCCTGACCTCGAGCGCGCTCTGGCTGACGCCGAGTCGCGAGCCGGCGGCGGCGCCGTTCGCTTCTTCAAGGAGGAGGTCGACGACGAGGACGTGGCCGAGGTGGTGGCCAAGTGGACGGGCATCCCGGTGTCCAAGCTGATGGAGGGTGAGGTGGAGAAGCTCATCCACATGGAGGAGCGGCTACACGAGCGGGTGGTCGGCCAGGACGCGGCGGTGGAGGCTGTGTCGAACGCCCTGCGCCGGTCACGCGCCGGGCTGCAGGACCCGAATCGCCCGATAGGCACGTTCCTGTTCCTCGGCCCCACGGGCGTCGGCAAGACCGAGCTGGCGCGTGCGCTCGCCGAGTTCATGTTCGACTCGGAGCAGGCGATGGTGCGCATCGACATGTCGGAGTACATGGAGAAGCACTCGGTGTCGCGGCTCGTGGGCGCGCCCCCCGGCTATGTGGGCTACGAGGAGGGCGGCCAGCTGACCGAGGCGGTGCGGCGGCGGCCCTATTCGGTGGTGCTGCTCGACGAGATCGAGAAGGCCGCCGCCGATGTGTTCAACGTGCTGCTGCAGGTGATGGACGACGGCCGGCTCACCGACGGCCAGGGCCGCACCGTGGACTTCAAGAACACCGTGCTGATCATGACCTCCAACGTCGCCGGCGGTCTGGAGGGCGTGCAGGCCACGTTCAAGCCGGAGTTCATCAACCGGCTCGACGAGATCGTGCAGTTCCACCAGCTCACCCGCGAGGAGATCGGCCACATCGTCGACCTCCAGGTGGACAAGCTGGCGGCCCGGGTGCGCGAGCGCGGCATCGAGATCGAGCTCTCGGAGGACGCGCGAACGCTGCTCGGCAACCTCGGCTATGACCCGACGTACGGCGCGCGCCCGCTCCGCCGCGTGATCCAGAAGCAGCTTGTGGACAAGCTGGCACTGGCGCTGCTCGAGGGCGGGTACCAGCCGGGCGACCGGGTGCTCGTGGACGCGGCGGACGGGGAGCTGGTGTTCTCCAAGGCGCCGGCCACCGCGGCGGTGGCCTAGCTCCGCTGCGTCTCTAACTGCAGCAATAAAGGGCGGTTCGAGCGAACTGGCAGATTCTGCCGCCGGTTACCGAATGCAGAATCTGCCACGTCGCGCCCACCCCTTATTGCTGCAGTGTGCGCGCCGGGCGAGGACTACAGCGCCTGCGTCTTCACCGCCGTGCCGTAAGCGCAGATCTCCGTCCAGCCCGGGCCGAGCTCCGAGGTGTCGAAGCGCATCGCGAGGATCGCGTCTGCCCCCTTCGCCTCCGCCTCAGCCACCATCCGCTCGATCACCTGGTGACGGCTGTCGATGAGCGCCTTCGTCATCCCCTTCAGCTCCCCGCCCACCAGCGACTTCAGGCTCGCGCCGAACTGCGAGCCGATGTTGCGCGAGCGCACGGTCAGCCCCATCACCTCGCCGAGCACCTCCACCACCTGGCGCCCGGGCAGGTCGTTTGTGGTCGTGATCAGCATTCCGGCGACGGCAGCTTAGAACGCCGACGCCGCCGACGACTTGAGCACGTTGAAGATCGTCACCGGGCCGCGGATCCGCGGCTGGGTGGACTTCGAATAGCGGTGCCTGTTGTCGAGCTGGAACGTCCATGTGCCGACCTTCGGCCTGTTGACCGGGAAGAAGCGCCTCCGTGCGGTGAGCGATCCGCACGGCGCCTTGGCGGTCCCGAGCTTCCTCACGTAGCGCTGCCTGCCGTGGAACACGTAGTGGAGGTACACCGGCTTCCCGGGGATGAGCCCGTGGATGCCGAACTTGACCCTGCGCCGGGGACGCGCTCGATGCGGCACGACGGTGGCCACCCGCGCGGTCACGTTCACGGGCACGGTGGCGGCGAGCGCGGGGTTGGACTGATCCTGCGCCGCGAGGCTGTAGGTGTGCTGGAAGCTGCCGGACGGGAGTATCGGCGCGGTGAGTGGGGAGGTGATGTTGCCGGCCGGATCCGCCACGCCGCTGCCGGAGACCTGCCCGTCGAAGGCGAAGTTCACCGGGCCGTTCGCGGTGAAGCCGGTGCCGCTGGCGGTCACGGTCGAGCCGCTGAGATAGCAACCGGCATCCACCGCCACCGTCGCCGCCTGAGCGTTTGCGGCGCCGCCTGCCACCGCGAGTCCGGCGATGGCCGCCGCGATCGTTCCACTCCTCATATGGGCCTCCCGGTTCGTCGTCCCCTGACCGCGCGAGTCGCGCTGACCGTCGAGTTGTACCCCGAACGACGCGGCCGCAGGCACCCGGCTTGCATCCAGCCGGAAAAGATGCGAGAAACCCAGGCTGCACGCATCAGACGGGAAAGGAACGGCCATGCCCACGTTCGTGCTCCTGAGCACGCTGACCCCTGAGGGGGTCCAGACGATCAAGAACAACCCCACGCGCATCCGCGAGGTGAACAAGGAGGTCGAGCAGCTCGGGGCGACGGTGAAGGCGCAGTGGGCCACGCTCGGCCGCTACGACTTCGTGAACATCGTGGAGGCGCCGGACGAGCAGACGATCGCGCGGGTGTCGCTCGAGCTCGGATCGCGCGGCACGTCCAAGTACGAGACGCTCGTGGCCATCCCCGTCGACGACTTCATCGCGGCGCTCTAGGCCTGTGCGCGTACTTGTAATCGGCGGAGGAGGGCGGGAGCACGCGATCGTTCGCGCCCTGTTCCGCAGCCCGCAGCGCCCGGAGCTGATCGCGGCGCCGGGCAACGCGGGGATCGCGCGCGATCGCGTGCCGTGCTTCGACGTGGCGGCCGACGACGTGCCGGGGCTGGTCAGGCTCGCGCTCGACCAGAGGGTCGACTTCGTGGTGGTGGGCCCCGAGGCGCCGCTGGTGGCCGGGATCGTGGACCGGCTCGCCGACGCCGGGATCCGCGCGTTCGGCCCGAGCGCCGCCGCCGCGCGCATCGAGGGCTCGAAGGCGTACGCCAAGGAACTGATGCGGGACGTCGGCGTACCCACCGCCTCCTATGCCGTGTTCACGGACCGGCAGGAGGCGATCGACCATCTCTCCTGCGCTTCATATCCGGCGGTGCTGAAGGCGGACGTGCTCGCCGCGG
Source organism: Thermoleophilaceae bacterium (assembly GCA_036378175.1). Taxonomy (GTDB): domain Bacteria; phylum Actinomycetota; class Thermoleophilia; order Solirubrobacterales; family Thermoleophilaceae; genus JAICJR01. Next base: position 71,552 of record DASUWY010000048.1, on the reverse strand, counting down.
GCAAGGGCGTGATCATCTGCCAGACCGAGCGCGACGCGCGCGCTGCGGTGGACGAGTTCTTCGTCGACCAGCGGTTCGGCGCGACGAAGGTCGTGATTGAGCAGTTCCTCGAGGGCGAGGAGCTGTCGCTGCTTGCGCTGTGCGACGGAGTGACGGCCGTGCCGATGGCGCCGGCGCAGGACTACAAGCGCATCTTCGACGACGACCAGGGACCGAACACGGGCGGCATGGGCAGCTACTCGCCCGTGCCGGGCATCGGGCCCGACCACGTGGAGGTGCTCGCGCGCACCGTGCACCAGCCGATCGTTGACGAGCTGCGCCGGCGCGGCACGCCGTTCCACGGCGTGCTCTACGCGGGCCTGATGATGACCGCGGACGGCCCGAAGGTGCTCGAGTACAACGCTCGCTTCGGCGACCCGGAGACCCAGGCGGTGCTGCCGCGGCTGCGCTCGGACCTGCTCGACCTGCTGGACCGCGCCTCGCGCCCGGGCGGGCTCGAGGGCGCGCACATGGAGTGGTCGGACGCGTGGGCGGTCACCGTGGTGCTCGCCTCGCGCGGCTATCCGGAGTCATCGTCGAAGGGCGATGAGATCAGCGGCCTGCGCGCGATCGACGCGCTCGAGACGGAGTTGCTGCACGCTGGCACAGCCGAAGAGGACGGCAAGCTTGTTACGGCGGGAGGCCGGGTACTGAACGTGACCGGCATCGGCGCGACACCGGGAGAGGCCCGTGACCGCGCCTATGCGGCCGCCGAGCGGGTTGAGTTCGACGGCAAGCAGATGCGTCATGACATAGCCGCGCGCGCGGTGGAAAGGGTGGAAGCTTGAGCGAAGAACAGCCGGGGGCGGCTGGAACGCCCTCGACTCAGACCGAGGTCGAGACGATGTTCGAAGACCTCGACGTGGACGCTCCCCTCGTGGGAATCGTGATGGGCTCGAAGAGCGACATGCCCGTGATGGAGAAGGCGGGCAAGGAGCTCGAGGAACGCGGGATCCGCTACGAGATCCGCGTGATGAGCGCGCATCGCGACCCCGAGGTGGTGGCGGACTACGCGCAGAACGCTCGGATGCGCGGGCTCAAGGTGATCATCGCCGGCGCGGGGCTGGCGGCCGCGCTGCCCGGCGTGGTGGCCGCGCACACGGACCTGCCGGTGATCGGCGTGCCCCTGACCTCGTCCACCTCGGTGGCCGGCGGGCTCGACGCGCTGCTCGCCATCTCGCAGATGCCGCCGGGTGTACCGGTGGCGTGCATGGGCATCAATGGCGCGAAGAACGCGGCGATCATGGCTGCCAAGATCGTCCAGGGGTGATCGAGCGCTACACACGCCCCGAGATCGGGGCCGTCTGGTCCGAGCAGCGCAAGCTCGACTGCTGGCTCGTGGTCGAGCTTGCGGCCACGGACGTTCTCGCCGAGATGGGGATCGTGCCGGCGGAGGATGCCGCGGAGATCCGCGATCGCGCGTCGTTCACGGTCCAGGCCGTGAAGGAGCGGGAGAAGGTCACCGACCACGACGTCGCCGCGTTCGTTGACGTCGTGGCAGGCTCGGTTGGAGAGGCCGGGCGCTGGGTGCACCACGGCCTGACCTCCTCCGACGTGCTCGACACCGCGCTGGCGCTGCAGCTCACCGCGGCCGGGCTGATCCTGATCAATGGGGCGCGCGACTATCGCGACGCGCTGATCGCCCGCGCTCGCGAGTATCGCGACACCCTGTGCGTCGGCCGCACGCACGGCGTGCACGCCGAGCCCACCACGTTCGGCGTGAAGCTGGCTGGCTTCGCCTTCGAGGCCCACCGCAACCTGCGCAGGCTCGAGCGGGCGGTGGAGCAGGCGTCGGTGGGTGCGCTGTCGGGGGCGGTCGGTACGTACGCGACCAACGGCCCCGAGTTCGAGCGCCGCGTGCTCGAGCGGCTGGGGCTGGGGCGAGAGAACGTGTCCACCCAGGTGGTGGCGCGCGACAGGCATGCCGAACTGCTGTCGGCGGTGGCTGTGGCCGGTGCCGGCCTCGAGCGCTTCGCCACCGAGATCCGGCACCTGCAGCGCACCGAGGTGCGCGAGGTGGAGGAGCCCTTCCGGGCTGGACAGAAGGGCTCGTCCGCGATGCCGCACAAGCGCAACCCGATCGTGAGCGAGCGCATCACGGGCATCGCGCGGCTGCTGCGCGGGTATGCGCAGGCCGGCATCGAGGACGTGGCACTGTGGCACGAGCGCGACATCTCGCATTCGTCCGTGGAGCGCGTGGCGATGCCGGACGCGACGATCCTGCTCGACTACGCGCAGTCCTTGGCGAAGCGCGTGGTGGACGGCATGACCGTGCACGTGGATCGCATGCGCGCGAACCTGAACGCGACGCACGGGGCGCTGTTCTCGCAGCGGGCGCTTCTTGCTCTGGTGGAGTCAGGACGCTCGCGCGACGACGCCTACCGCATCGTCCAGGAGAACGCGCAGCGCGCGTGGGACGAGGGCGTGGAGTTCCGCGACCTGCTGGCGTCAGCCGCGCCGGGGCTCGACCTCGACGCCATCTTCGATCCCTCGGCGTTCGTGCAGCACGCGGAGGAGATCGTGGGACGGCTGGATGCGATCGGCTAGTCGCGGCCGCGCCAGCTGCGGACGTCGAGGATCGTCGACCCGGCGAGCGCCGGCCATCCGGCCCGAAAGACGGGGCGAAACGCGGAGCCATCCCATCAAGCTGTTCCTGGAGAACAGCTAGTTGGGATCCTTCTCCGCGGACGGGTTCCCGCAAACGTCGGAGCCGGCGAACCTCAAACGCCGCGCATGTCCAGGGTCAATCCCCGCACATTGCGCGGTCGCAACGGACGAGCAGCGGCTTCGCCCGCTCCGCTTGTTAGCCTCAGGTCCATGAGCGATGCCGCCACGCTCGAAGGCCATGACCTGATCGCGCAGGGCAAGGTCCGGGAGATGTACGACGCCGGCCCGGACCACCTGCTGATGGTCGCCTCCGACCGTATCTCCACATACGACGTAGTCCATCCCAACCCGATTCCGGACAAGGGCAAGGTGCTCACCGGGCTGTCGGTCTTCTGGTTCGAGAAGACGAAGGACATCTGCCCGAACCACCTCGTCTCGTTCGAGGACGTGCCGGACGAGGTGCGCGGTCGCGCGCTGCTCGTCGAGCGCCTCGAGATGATCCCGATCGAGTGCGTGGTACGCGGCTACATCACCGGGTCGGGGTGGAAGGACTACCAGGCGAACGGAGCCGTTTGCGGCATCGAGCTGCCGTCCGGCCTGCAGGAGTCACAGCAGCTCCCCGAGCCGATCTTCACGCCGTCGACGAAGGCGGAGGTCGGCCATGACGAGAACATCGACTTCGACCGCGCGGCAGAGATCCTCGGCGACCGCGGGCTGCTCGAGGAGCTTCGCCGCCTCACGCTCGCGATCTATTCCTCCGCCGCCGATCACGCGCGCGAGCGCGGGGTGATCCTCGCGGACACGAAGTTCGAGTTCGGGCGCCGCGCCGACGGCACGATCGTGCTCGGCGATGAGGTGCTCACGCCGGACAGCTCACGCTTCTGGCCGGCCGACGGCTACGAACCGGGCCACGGCCAGCCGTCTTTCGACAAGCAGTATGTGCGCGACTGGGCCGCCGGTTCGGGCTGGGACAAGACGCCTCCCGCGCCCGAGATCCCGCAGGACGTTGTCGCGCGCACGCGCGAGCTCTACATGGATGCCTATCAGCGCATCACCGGCGAGTCCTTCGACGCCTGGCTCACCAGGAGCGGCGCGGCGCGGTGAACGCCGAAAATCGAGCCAGCCAAGGACACAGAGTCGAGGCAGTATTGGAATACGGCGAGACACGAGGACGCCGGCCGGCGACGATTTGCAGGCGTTCATGAAAGCCCGGGTCCTGATCAGGCCCAAGGAGGGGATCCTCGACCCGCAGGGACAGACCGTCGAGCGAGCCCTTCCCGCACTCGGCTTCGAGGGCGTGCACGACGTGCGCGTGGGCCGCATGGTCGAGCTGGAGGTGCCGGACGCGTCCCGCATCGGCGAGATGTGCGAGAAGCTGCTCGCCAACCCGCTGATCGAGGACTACGAGATCCTGGTGGTGGAGCGGTGAAGTTCGGCGTGATCCGCTTCCCCGGGTCGTGCGACGAGGTGGACGCTCTCCTCGCATGCGAGCGCTTCGGCGAGGCGGAGCTTCTCTGGCACGCGGACCGCGACCTGAGGGGCGCAGACGCGGTGGTCATCCCCGGCGGCTTCTCCTATGGCGACTACCTGCGCGCCGGGGCGATCGCCCGCTTCTCACCGGTGATGGAGGCGGTGCGCGAGTTCGCGCTTGGCGGAGGCCCGGTGCTCGGCATCTGCAACGGCTTCCAGGTGCTGTGCGAGGCGGGACTCCTGCCCGGCGCGCTCCTGCCCAACACGAGCCTGCGCTTCGTCTGCCGCCAGGTCGATCTCCTGGTGGAGAACCCGAACACCCCATTCACGCGCGCGTGTGAGGAGGGGGACCGGCTTTCGGTGCCGGTCAAGCACACCACCGGCCGCTACTACGCGCCCGAGCCCGCACTCCACGAGCTCGAGGCCGACGGCCAGGTGCTGCTGCGCTATGCCGAGGGACAGAACCCCAACGGCTCCGCGCGCGACATCGCGGGCGTGTCGAACAGCCAGAAGAACGTGTTCGGGTTGATGCCGCATCCGGAGCATGCGGTGGATCGACTCACGGGCTCGGCCGACGGCGGGAAGCTGTTCGAGTCGATCGTCGCTCACGTCGAGGCGCTAGCGCCTGCATGAGCGCCGGCGCGACGGACACGCGCCACCGCGAGCTCGGCCTCACCGACGCCGAGTACGACCGCATAGTTGAATTGCTGGAGCGCGAGCCGGGCGACCTCGAGCTGGCGGTGTTCTCGCTCATGTGGTCTGAGCACTGCGCCTACAAGCATTCGAAGAAGCTGCTGCGCAAGCTGCCCACGGAGGGCGAGCGCGTGGTGATGGGTCCGGGTGAGAACGCCGGTGCCGTGGACGTGGGGGACGGGTTGGCTGTGGCGTTCAAGGTGGAGTCGCACAACCATCCGAGCGCGGTGGAGCCGTTCCAGGGCGCGGCCACCGGAGTCGGCGGCATCCTGCGCGACGTGTTCGCGGTGGGCGCGCGGCCGATCGCGATCCTCGACTCGCTGCGCTTCGGCGAGCTCGACTCCGCCCGCTCGCGCTACCTGCTCGAGCACGCGGTGGCGGGCATCGGCCATTACGGGAACTCGATCGGCGTGGCCACGGTTGGGGGCGAGATCTACTTCGAGGGGCCGTACGAGCAGAACTGCCTCGTGAACGCGATGTGCCTCGGCATTGCGCCGCAGGAGCGGCTGGTGCGGAGCGCCGCCGCGGGCGTGGGCAACCACCTCGTGCTGTTCGGCGCGCGCACCGGGCGCGACGGGATAGGCGGCGCGTCGGTCCTGGCGAGCGCCGAGCTCGACGCCGAGGACGATTCCAAGCGGCCGAGCGTCCAGATCGGCGACCCGTTCGAGGAGTCGAAGCTGCTCGAGTGCTCCCTAGAGCTGCTGGAGGCTGGGCTGCTCGAGTCGTTGCAGGACCTGGGTGCCGCCGGGCTCTCTTCGTCCTCGTCCGAGATGGCGTCGAAGGGCGAGGTGGGGCTAGACATCGACGTGTCCAAGGTCCCGCTGCGCGAGGCTGACATGGAGCCGTTCGAGATCATGGTGTCGGAGTCGCAGGAGCGGATGCTGTGCGTGGTCACGCCCGAAAGGCTCGACGACGTGCTCGCTCTGTGCGAGAAGTGGGAGGTGCGCGCCACGCCGATCGGCGAGGTGACGGACACGCGGCGGCTGCGGGTGTTCGCGGGCGGCGAGCTCGTGGGGGACATGCCTGTGGAGGCGCTCGTGGACGACTGCCCGCTGTACGACCTCGAGCCGGAGAGGCCGTCGGCGCCCGTGTACGCGCCGCCGCCGCGCGTGCTCGCCGACGACGTCTCGCCGCGCGACACGCTGCTGGCGTTGCTGCGTTCGTCCAACGTCACGAGCAAGCGCTGGGCGTTCGAGCAGTACGACTCGATCGTGGGCTCGCGCACGGTGCGCCGCCCCGAGGCGGCCGACGCCGCGGTGCTCACCCTGGGGCCGGACGGCGGCAGCCGCGCCCTCGGCGTGTCCATCGATGGCAACGGCCGCCGCGTGGCGTGCGATCCGTACGCCGGCGCCGTGGAGGCGGTGCTCGAGTGCGCCTCCAACCTCGCCTGCGTGGGCGCGGAGCCGCTCGGGCTCACCAACTGCCTCAACTTCGGCAACCCCGAGAAACCGCACATCGCGTGGCAGCTCACGCAGGCGGTGCAGGGGCTCGCGGACGCGTGCGAGGCGTTGGGCGTGCCGGTGGTGGGCGGCAACGTGTCGCTCTACAACGAGGGCGGCGAGGGGCCGATCTTCCCCACGCCGGTCGTGGGGATGGTTGGCGAGCTGCCGGACCCGGAGCGGGCGGCGGGCTATGCCTTCGCGGAGGAGGGCGACCAGATCGCGCTGCTCGGGCCGTTCTCGCCGTCGCTCGCGGGGTCCGAGCTCGAGAAGCTCCGGGGCGGCCTGTCGGACGGCCTCGCGCCGGCAGACCTCTCGCTCCACGCGAAGCACCTCGGGCTCGTGCGCGAGTCGGTGCGCGGCGGCGCGGTGAAGGCGGCCCACGATGTGTCCGAGGGCGGGCTTGCGTGCGCGCTGGCTGAATGCTGCATCGCGGGTGGGATCGGCGCGCGCGTGGACCTTGCGCCGCTGCTCGCCCGCCTGGGGGATGCCGCGCCACCTGAGGCCGCGCTGTTCGGCGAGGGGCCAGGTGGGGTGATCGTGTCCGGCACCCTCGAAGCCATCGAGGGACTGGCCGAGCAGGCGGGTGCCGACGGCCTGATCAGGCTCGGCGAGGTTGGCGGCGAAGCGCTAGAGCTGACGGGCGGCGTTGCTACGCTTTCGCTTCCGGTTGAGGAGGCAAAGACCGCCTATGAGCAGGGGCTCCCCGACCGCTTCTCATGACTCCTCCGGAGCCCATCTCTTTCCGCGACGGCCCTCGCGACGAGTGCGGGGTTTTCGGCGTCTACGCGCCCGAGCGCGAGGTCGCGCGTCTCGCGTACTTCGCGCTGTACGCCCTCCAGCACCGCGGCCAGGAGTCGGCCGGCATCGCCACCGCTGAGGACGGCCACATCATGGCGCTGCGCGACCTCGGCCTTGTGTCGCAGGTGTTCGACGAGCCCAAGCTGCAGGCGCTCGGCGGGCAGAGCGCGATCGGCCACGTTCGCTACTCCACCACGGGCTCGTCCGCATGGGAGAACTCGCAGCCGATCCACCGCTCGGACCGTCGCGAGCTCGCCCTCGCCCACAACGGCAACCTCATCAACGCGCTGGAGCTTCACCTCGGACTGCGCGAGCGCGGCGTGCGCTTCACCTCAACGTCCGACTCGGAGATCATCGCCGCGCTGCTCTCGATGCACGAGGCCGAGGCGATCGAGGACGCGGTGGAGGACGTGTTGCCGCAGCTCGAGGGCGCCTTCTCCACGGTGGTCCTCACCGAGGATCGCGTGGTGGCGTTCCGCGATCCCGCGGGCCTCCGCCCGCTGGCGATCGGCCAGCTCGGCGACCGCTACTGCGTGGCCTCTGAGAGCTGCGCCTTCGACATCATCGGCGCGAAGATGCTCCGCGAGGTCGAGCCGGGCGAGCTCGTGTCGATCGGCGAGCGCGGGCTCGAGGTGCGCCAGGTGGTGAAGGGCGCGCGGCGCGCGTTCTGCGTGTTCGAGCACATCTACTTCGCGCGGCCCGACTCGCAGCTCGAGGGCCGGCTCACGCAGGTCTCGCGGCGCAGGATGGGCGAGATCCTCTGGCGCGAGGCGCCGGTGGAGGCGGACCTCGTGATCGCCGTGCCCGACTCCGGCAACCCGGCCGCCGGCGGCTTCTCCAACGCGTCCGGCATCCCGAAGGACGACGGCCTGATCAAGAACCGCTACGTGGCGCGCACGTTCATCCAGCCTGGGCAGGAGCTGCGCAAGCACGGGCTGCGGATGAAGTTCAACCCGCTGCCGGAGATCGTGGGAGGCAAGCGCATCGTGGTGGTGGACGATTCGATCGTGCGCGGCAACACCACGCGGCAGATCGTGAAGATGCTGCGCGACGCGGGCGCCTCCGAGGTGCACATGCGCATCTCGGCGCCGCCGATTCGCCACCCATGCCACTACGGGATCGACATGTCCACCACCGAGGAGATGGTCGCCCACGGCCGCACCGTCGAGGAGGTGGCCGAGGAGCTCGGCTGCGACTCGCTCGCGTATCTCTCGATCGACGGGCTGTACGAGGCGATCGGCCTTGGCCGCGAGACCCACTGCGACGCGTGCTTCACGGGCGAATACCCCCTGGAGCACACCGAGTCGGCAAACGGCAAGTTTGCCCTCGAGGCGGAGTCCAAGCCGCTGCCGATGGTGTCGCGCGCGCTGCTCTGAGTGGCCCAGTTTCACTGGAGGCCTGAGGAATACCTGGCGCTGATGCGCCGCGAGGTGCCGGAGTACGAGCGGCTGCAGGATGAGGTCGCGCGCGCGACCGGCGCCGGCGCCGCGCGCCTGCTGGAGCTGGGAACGGGCACGGGCGAGACAGCCCGCCGGGTGCTGGCTCGGCACCCCGATGCACATCTCGTTGGCGTCGATGCGAGCGCGGAGATGCTCGACCGCGCCGCTCGTGTGCTCTCCGGCGCCGAGCTCCTGGTCGCGCGGCTGCAGGATCCCCTGCCTGCTGGTCCGTTCGACGTCGTGTTCTCCGCGCTCGCCGTGCATCACCTGGATGCGGCGGGGAAAGCGGATCTCTTCACGCGCGCGCGGGAGGTGCTCGCGGATCACGGGCGGATCGTCGTTGGTGACGTGGTGGTGCCGGACGACCCTTCCGACGCCATCACGCCGATCGACGGCGACTATGACAAGCCAAGCACCGTGGCCGCCCAGCTCGACTGGCTGGAGCAGGCGGACTTCGATGCCGATGTGGCGTGGGTCAGCCGCGACCTTGCCGTGATGATCGGCGCGGCACGACGTCGCTGACGGTCGCCTGGAAGAACGGCGCGTAGCGCGGGGCACGCCACTCCACCCAGCGGCTCGGCAGCAGGCTCGGAGGCCACCAGAAGCTCTCGACTGCGGCGCGTCCGGCCGCCGAGCGAGTGGTGTCCTCGTCATGGGCGTCGAACAGCTGGAAGCGGCCGAACAGCGCGCCGGTCATGGTGAGCCGCGCGCCCTCGGCGAGCACCGCGCCGGGCGCGATTGCGTGGACGAAGTAGCGCCGTACCGGCTCAGGTTGGTCCGCGAGGGAAGCCGGATCGAAGCGCTCCGTTGGAACAACTTCGCTCATTGCGTAACTGGACTGTGACAAAGCGGCGCTGCGGCCCCGATCCCGCCGATTCGGCGGTTACCCTCGCTGAGTGACCGATCTGGAGCGATCCCTTCACGAGCACTTCGGCTTCCCGGCCTTCCGGCCAGGGCAGCGCGAGGCTTGCGATGCCGCGCTTGCGGGCCGCGACGTGCTGGTCGTGATGCCCACCGGGTCGGGCAAGTCGCTCTGCTACCAGCTGCCGGCGCTGCTGCGGGACGACCTCACGATCGTGGTGTCGCCACTCGTGTCGCTCATGCAGGATCAGGTGGACGCGCTCCGCGCGCGCGGCCTCGGTTCGAGCGTGGCGCTCGTGAACGCGCAGCAGGATTCGGCCGCGAACGGCGAGGCACTCGGGCGGGCCGCCGCCGGCGAGCTGAGGCTTCTCTATGTCGCGCCCGAGCGGTTCTCGTCTCCCGGCTTCGTCCGTCGCATGAAGGACGCGCGAGTGGGGCTCTTCGTGGTGGACGAGGCGCACTGCGTGTCGCAATGGGGGCACGACTTCCGGCCGGACTACTTCCGGCTCGCGGACGCTGCGCGGTACCTGGAGGCGGACGCGATCGTGGCATCCACCGCCACGGCCACCCCGCGCGTGGCGGCCGACATCGTGCGGCGCCTCGCGCTCGACGATCCGTTGCGCGTGGCCACCGGATTCGACCGGCCGAACCTGTCGTTCGCGGTAGCGCGGCCCACGCCGCACGAGAAGCACTTGCTTCTGCTCGAGACGTTGCGCGAGCCGGAGGCGCTGCCGGCCATCGTCTACGCGGGCACGCGCGCGGGAGCGGAGGAACTCGCCACGATGCTCTCGCAGGAGCTGGGCGAGGAGGCGCTTCCGTATCACGCGGGGCTCGATCGGGAGCGGCGCGCCGCGGTGCAGCGGCGCTTCCTCGCGGACGAGACGCGAGTGATCGTGGCCACAAACGCGTTCGGCATGGGCGTGGACAAGCCGAACGTGAGGACCGTCATCCATGCGAGCGTTCCGGCCTCGCTCGAGGCGTACTACCAGGAGGCGGGACGCGCGGGACGCGATGGGGCGCCCGCCCGCGCGCTGCTCCTCGCGGAGAATCGTGACAAGGCGCTGCACGTCCACTTCATCAAGCGCGATGAGCTGGCGCCCGAGCTGCCGCGGGTGCTGTTCGACCGGCTCGCGGCGGTGGCGGACGGCGACGGCCGCTATGAGCTCGACGCATCTGAGCTCGGAAGGGCGGCCGGATGCGATGGGGACCAGGTGGCAGCGCTCGTGGGACATCTCGCCGGCGCAGAGATGATCGAGCCGCTGCCATCGGCGCGTGACGTCGTGGCGGGGAGGATCGTGTGCGGGTTCGACGGCCGCGCCGACGCTCGCTGCCGCGCGTCGATGGGCGAGGCGGCACGTGCGCGCTGGAGGCAGTACCGCGAGATCTGGGCGTATGTGGAGGGCGAGGCGTGCCGGCGCGTCGCGATCCTGCGCCACTTCGGAGATCGCGCGCAGCCGCAGCTCGCCGGACCGTGCTGCGACGTCTGTGATCCCGGCCTTCTGCCCGAGGCACCTCCCCCCGCGCCAGAGACGATCGAGAACCTGGACGAGGCGATCCTGTCGGTCGCGCGCGGAGCACGGCCCGCCGTCGGACGCACCACGTGCGCGGCGATCCTGCACGGCGCGCGCAGCAAGAAGATCGAGCGGAACTCCTACGACGGCCTGCCCGCCTATGGAGCCTCCGCCCACATGCGCCGGGCTGACATCCTTGCTCGTATCGACGAGCTGATCGAGCAGAAACGGCTGGCCACCACGGGAGGCACGCGTCCCGTGCTCCGGGTGCCGCCTGCCGTCATCGCGGCGTGAGCTTCCGAGTCGCGGTCCTGGTCTCCGGCGAGGGATCGAACCTCCAGGCGATCCTGGACAAGGTCCACGGCCGGGACGGCATCGAGGTGGTGTGCGTGGGATCGAACCGCGCGGCCGCCCGCGGGCTCGAGCGCGCGCGTGCGGCAGGGATCGAGACCGCAGTCTTCGACGCCGCCGAGCATGGCGGCGACCGGCCGGCGCGTGACGCCGCGCTCGGCGACTGGCTCGATGCGCACGAGATCGATCTGCTCGTGCTCGCCGGGTTCATGCAGATCCTCAGCCCCGACTTCATCCGCCGCTTCCACGGCCGGATCATCAACGTGCATCCATCACTTCTCCCTGCATTCCGCGGTATCCGCGCGATCGAGCAGGCGCTCGAGTATGGGGTCCGGCTCGCGGGGGTGACCGTCCACTTCGTCGATGAGGGGGTGGACAGCGGGCCGATCATCCTGCAACAGGCCTTCGAGCTTCCGTATTCTGCGGAGCTTGAGGCGACCGAGGAGTCCGTCCACGCGATCGAGCACGAGCTGCTCCCGCGCGCGGTCAGGCTTCTCGCGAGCGGGGCGGTGCGGATCGATCCCGACAATCCGCGCCGGGTGTTGATTGAGGAACGAGCTGATGTCTGAGACCACCGAGTCGAGTCCCACAGAGGTCATCCAGCCTGGGGAGGTGCACATCCGCCGCGCGCTCCTGTCGGTGTCCGACAAGCGCGGGCTCGTGGACTTCGCCCGCGGATTGAAAGATCTCGGCGTGGAGATCCTCTCCACGGGTGGCACCGCGCGCGAGCTCGGCGAGGCCGGAATCGAGACCCGCTCCGTGGAGGACTACACCGGATTTCCGGAGATCCTGGATGGGCGGGTGAAGACGCTCAACCCGCGCATCTACGCCGGCCTGCTCGCGGTCCGGTCCAACCCGGAGCACATGAGCACGCTCGCGGAGCATTCGATCGAGGCGATCGATCTCGTGTGCGTGAACCTCTATCCCTTCGAGCGCGTGTCGAACCAGCGCGGGGTTGAGGACCACGAGGTGATCGAGAACATCGACATCGGCGGCCCCACGCTGATCCGCGCGGCGGCGAAGAACTTCCCCTTCTCAGCCGTGGTGGTGAGGCCCGAGAGCTACGACGCGGTGCTCGACGAGCTCCGGCGCTCGGAGGGCCGGCTCTCCGAGCCCACGCGCGAGGCGCTCGCGATGGAGGCGTTCGGGTACACCGCCCGCTACGACGCCGCGATCTCGCGCTGGTTCTCCGAGAAGGAGGAGTCGTTCCCGGGCCTCTACGTGCGTGCGTACGAGAAGGTGCTGGACCTCACCTACGGCGAGAATCCGCACCAGCGCGCCGCCTACTACATGCAGGCGGGAGCGCGAACGGACCTTCTGTCGATGGTGTCGAAGCGCCACGGCAAGGAGCTCTCGTTCAACAACCTGCTCGACCTCGACGCCGGGCGAAAGCTGCTCGAAGAGTTCGAGGTGCCGGCGGCGGCGATTCTCAAGCACAACAACCCCTGCGGCGCCGCGGTGGGGTCCACCGTGCTCGAGGCCTACGAGAAGGCGCTCGAGTGCGACCCGATGAGCGCCTACGGCGGCGTGTTCTGCTTCAACCGCAGAGTGGACCGCGAGCTGGCGCAGAAGCTCAGCGAGATCTTCGTGGAGCTCGTCTTCGCCTCCGGCTATGACGAGGACGCCGTCGAGATCCTCACCCAGAAGCCGAACATCCGCATCCTCGATAACCAGGAGCGGCGGCGTGTCCCGCTCGGGGAGCATGACGTGAAGCGCGTGCGCGGCGGCATCCTCGTGCAGGACCGCGACAGCGAGACCGAGATCCGGGACGACATGTCGGTCGCCACGGAGTGCCGGCCCAGCGAGGAGCAGTGGGGCGAGCTGCTGTTCGCATGGCGGGTGTGCAAGCACGTGCGCTCCAACGCGATAGTGCTCACGAAGAATCTCGCCACCGTGGGAATCGGCGCGGGCCAGATGAGCCGCGTCGACTCCGTGAACATCGCCGTGGAGAAGTCACGCACCTCGCTCGAGGGCGCCGTGATGGCCTCCGACGCGTTCTTCCCGTTCGCGGACGGCCCCGAGGCGGCGATCGCCGCCGGCGTGCGTGCGATCATCCAGCCGGGCGGCTCCACGCGCGATGTCGAGGTGATCGACGCGTGCGAGAAGGCGGGCGTGCCGATGGTCTTCACGTCGCGCCGGCACTTCCGTCACTGAGCGGCGCGGCACCCCCCGCCTCAGCGCATAGCATCCAGCGCCGGGGCCTCTAGCTCATCTGGTAGAGCACCGGACTTTTAATCCGGCGGGCTGGGTTCGAGTCCCAGGGGGCCCATCTCAGCCGGTTGCGGACCGTCGCCTGGCTGCGTTCATCGGCCTCCCCATATGCGGAGCACTATGGGGAGGCCTCTCCCTTGCCGTGCTCGGTCCTCATACGGGTGACATGGGCCCCTTCGGGGCCCCGGTGCGGGCGTGGCCTTGCCTCAATCGAGGCGCATTGGCACTCGTTTGGGTCTCATTATGCGTTTGCGAACTCCTCGGGGGCGCATCTATCATCGGTTCTGAGCACGGGACTCGCCTTCCTGTCGCCGCGGAGGCTGCCTGTCCGGGTGGCCCGGGGCTTTGGCGGCTGGTGGATCACCTTGAGAAGGAGCATCACCACACGGATGGTCGTCGCGAGCGGCGCTTTCGCGCTGCTGATCGGTGCCGTCTTCGTAGTGCTCGTGTTCGCGATCCGCGGCCAACGAGACTCGGCCAACCGCGCCATCCGCGCGCAGGAGGCGATCTCTGCCGGCAACAAGCTCGAGAAGCTTGCGATCGACCTCGAGACGGGCGTCCGCGGCTACGTGGCGAGCGGCGCGAAGCCAGTGTTTCTCGAGCCGTACTCGGCGGCCCGCCAGGCATATCCGGCGCAGGCCCGTGAGCTCGAGGCGCTCGTGCGGGACAACCCGAAGGCGGCCGCCACGGCGAGCCAGATCACGGGCTCGATCGACGACTACGTGAACCTGTACTCGATCCCGATGATCTCGCTTGCGCGCGACAAGATCGACGTCGCGCGATCGGTGATCGTGAACGGCACAGGACCGCAGCGGATCCAGGCGATCCGCACCCAGTTCACGCAGCTCTTCAACAGCGAGCGCGCGCTCGCGGACAAGCGCACGAGCCAGGCGAGCAGCCGCGCGAACGTGGCCGTGGGATTCGGGATCGGCGGACTGGTGATCGGACTGGGCGCGGTGCTGGTGCTGGCGATCTACCTCGCGAGGTCGGTGGTGCGACCGGTACGCGAGGTTGCCGCCGGAGCAGAGCGCGTGGCGAAAGGCGACCTGACCGCGCGTGCCCCGGACCAGCGCGGCGACGAGCTGGGCGACCTCGGGCGGGCTTTCAACACGATGGCGGCGTCGCTGGAACACAGCCGTGACGAAGTGGCGGCACGAACCGCCGAGCTCGAGCGCTCGAACGCGGAGCTCGATCAGTTCGCGGCTGTCACGTCGCACGACCTGAAGGAGCCGCTCCAGACCGTCACGGTGTTCGCCGGACTGCTCGACCGCGATTACCGCGACCGGCTCGACGACAGCGGCAAGACGTTCCTCGACAGCATCCTCGCCGGCACGGACCGCATGCGCACGCTGATCCGCGACCTGCTCGAGTACTCGCGCGTGGGCCACGGCGAGCTGCAGCGCGAGCCGGTGGCCGCTGACGAACTGCTCGACCGCGCGCGAGAGAATCTCGCGGGCCGGATCGCCGAGAAGAGCGCGACCCTCACCTCGGACCCGCTGCCGACCGTGGACGTGGACGCCAAGCAGCTCGCCCAGGTGTTCCAGAACCTGCTGTCGAATGCGCTCAAGTTCAGCGATGACGATGCACCCGAGGTGCACGTGAGCGCGACGCTGTTCCCAACCGAGTGGCGCTTCTCAGTGCGCGACAACGGCATCGGGATCGATCCTCGTCAGGCGGAGCGCATCTTCCAGCCCTTCGCGCGGCTCGGTGCCTCGAAGGAGGGAACCGGGATCGGCCTCGCCATCTGCCAGAAGATCATCGAGCACCACGGCGGCCGGATCTGGGTTGAGGGCCGTCCCGGCAGCGGCAGCATCTTCCACTTTACGATTCCGGACTCTGCGCCCGCCGAGGAACAGCGGCCCGCCACGGCCCCGGCCGGGGTGGGTGCGTAGCGCATTGCGCTCATCTGGTCCGCGGTTGTCCCGCATCTCGCACATTCCCGCTGCGGCGACCGTGATCGTCCTCGCTCTGGCCTCCGCGGGCTGCGGCGGTTCGGGCGAGAGCAAGGGCACGAAGGCCACCGGGCCCGGCGTCGGCAAGCCGCCGGTCACGTTCGGCACCAAGAACTTCCCCGAGCAGTTCCTGCTCGGCGAGCTGTACGCGCAGGCGCTCCGCTCGAAAGGCTTCCGCGTGAACCTGAAGAGCGACGTGGGCGCAACAGAGATCATCTACCGCGCGCTCACGCTCGGCACCCTCGACGCATACCCCGAGTACACCGGGATCCTGCGCACGGTGATCGGCAACCAGACCAACCGCACCCGCTCGCCCGCGCAGGCGTACCGGGAGGCCCAGAAGGTCGCGGCGGACGAGGGTGTGGCGATGCTCAATCCCACGCCCTTCCAGGACCGCGACGTGCTCGCGGTGACCGCGGCGTTCGCCCGCCGCTACCACCTGAAGACGATCGCGGACCTCGCGAAGGTGCCGCGCGCGATTCGCGTGTCGGGTGCGCCCGAGTTCCGCACGCGCCTCGAGGGATACATCGGCCTGAGGCGCGTCTACGGGCTGCGAAATCTTGTGTTCAAGCCGCGCCGCATCGGCACTCAGTACGCGGCGCTCGACAGCGGCAGCATCGACGCGGCCGACGCGTTCTCCACCGATGGCCAACTCACCAGCACCTCGAAGTACGTCGTGCTCAAGGACCCGAAGAACATGTTCGGCTTTCAGAACGAGGCCCCGCTCGTGCGGCAGAAGGTGCTCGACGTGGAAGGGCCGGCGTTCGCGGACACGCTCAATGCCGTGAGCGCCACGCTCACCACATCAGTGATGCGGCAGATGAACGCGTCGGTGGTGCTCCAAGGCGCCTCGCCCGCGGCCGTGGCCGACCGCTTCCTGCGCGACCATCACCTGAAATAGCGCTTCGGGCGCCTAGACTTGGCCACGAGAACCGCGGGGGCGTGGTCTAGCGGTTAGGACGCCGGCCTTTCAAGCCGGAGATCGGGGGTTCGATTCCCCTCGCCCCTATTCATTCCTTGTGCGCGGCGTGAGCGCAGCGCTAGGCTAGCCACTCGGTTCGGTAATTGGCCCACCGACCGGAGTAACGCCAGAAGCAGGAAGGGGGACCGAAGCGTGGTCCACTGGACTCGTCCCGCAAGCCTCGCGTCCTTCCAAGGATGCGGCCAGGATGCGCGTCTCGCTGGAGGCGCAAGATGATCGGGAACGGCGCTCGCTATGACGTCGTAGTAGTCGGAGCAGGGCAGGCCGGCCTCGCGCTTGGCTACCACCTCGCACGGCAGGGCCGCCGGTTCGTAATCCTCGATCGTGGTGATGCGATCGGTTCGGCTTGGCGTAACCGCTAGGACTCGTTGACCCTGTTCACATCGCGCCGCTACGACAGCCTGCCTGGTCTGCCATTTCCAGGCGACCCCGACGGCTACCCGAGTCGTGACGAGGTCGTGTCGTATCTGCAGCAGTATGCCGAGCGGTTCGACCTGCCGGTTGAGCTGGGCAGCAACGTGCGCTCGGTGAGTCGCGGCGCGGAAGGCTTCGCCGTCGAGCTCGACGGTGCGCGGATCGAAGCGGATCAGGTCGTGATTGCGACGGGCCCGTTTCAGACGCCGCGGATACCCGCCTTCGCCAACGGCCTCGATTCCGGGGTCGTCCAGATGCACAGCGACCATTACCGAAAGCCAGCCGGCCTGCCGGAGGGCACCGTGCTGGTCGTGGGTGGGGGCAACACGGGCTTTCAGATCGCTGAGGAGCTTTCGGACTCGCGCGAGGTCCATCTTGCGGTGGGGTCGCGCCAGACGCCGTTGCCGCAGCGGATCTTCGGCCGGGACCTCTTCTGGTACCTCGAGGTGACCGGCCTGATGCGCAAGTCGGCGGCGACGCGGATCGGACGCCGGCTCGCAGGTCGGGACACGCTGATCGGATCGAGTCCGCGAACGGTGACGCGGCGGTCCCGCGTCGAGCTGCGCCCGCGCGCCGTCGGCGCCGAGGGTTCGCGTGTGACCTTCAGCGATGGCAGCGCGGTCGACGTGCACGCCGTGATCTGGGCCACCGGCTACACCACGGACTACTCATGGGTCGGTGCGCCCGTGTTCGACGGCGCGGGACGCGTCTTGCACCAACGCGGCGTGACTGCGTCGCCCGGCCTCTACTTCCTCGGCATGTCCTGGCAGCACACCCGCGGCTCAGCGCTTCTCGGCTGGGTCAAGGACGACGCCGAGTACATCGCACAGCACACCACTCGCACGACCCCGAGCTTCGAACTCAGGAGAGCAGCATGAGCACCACACACGACCACTTCCCCACGGACCCCGCCGGTCTTGCCAACGCTCGCCCCACCGAGATAGTCGACCTGTCCCACGGTGAGGAATTCGAGCTGCGGATCGCGCCGGTTGCCAAGCGGCTCGGCGACACCACCGTGAGGATGCTCGCGTACAACGGCTCGATCCCCGGACCGACCCTGAGGGTGAAGGAGGGCTCGGAGGTCCTCGTCCGCGTGGAGAACGAGGGCGACATGGAAGGCACCGTCCACTGGCACGGGCTGCGGCTCGACAACCGGTACGACGGGACCCACGAGACGCAGGCGCCGATTCCGGTGGGCGGCCGCTTCACGGCCCGCGTCCAATTTCCCGACGCCGGGGTGTACTGGTATCACCCGCACATCCGCGAGGACTACGGCCAGGAGATGGGGCTGTACGGCAACGTGCTGGTCGAGCCGGCGGACCCTGACTACTGGCCGGCGGTCCATCGCGAGCTTGCTCTGACTCTCGACGACATCCTGCTCGAGGAGGGCAAGGTCGCTCCGTTCAGCCGCGCCGAGACGACCCATGCAGCCATGGGCCGCTTCGGCGACGTGCTGCTCGCCGCCGGCGAAAGCGAACTGTCTTTGACGGCGCTTTCGGGCGAGGTCGTGCGGCTCTACCTGACCAACACCGCCAATACACGCGTCTTCAAGGTGGCGCTCCCCGGTGCTCGGATGAAGCTCGTGGGCGGCGACAGCGGCCACGTTGAGCACGAGCAGTTCGTCGACGACGTCGTCCTGGCTCCTTCGGAGCGCGTGGTGGTCGACGTCCTGTTCGATGCGCCTGGGGAATTCGCGCTCGTGCACCGCACGCCGGAGCGGGTCTATGTGCTGGCGACGATCACCGTCCGCGACGAACGGGCCGCGCCATCGCTCAAGGCGGAATTCGAAGACCTGCGCACAAACGCGGACATGGTTGCCGAACGCGAGCGGGTCGCGCCGTACCTGGAGGCAGAGCCCGACAAGACGCTGGCGTTCATAGCCGAGATGGACATGCCCGCGCCCGACGGGGAGGGCCCGGTCGTCTACGTGTGCCCGATGCACCCGGAGGTGGCGAGCGACCAGCCCGGCCACTGCCCGCAGTGCGGGATGAAGCTGATTGCGGCCGAGGCGCCCAAGACCACCTACATCTGTCCGATGCACCCCGAGGTGGTGAGTGAGGAGCCGAGTCATTGCCCGCAGTGCGGTATGAAGCTCCTGCCGGCTCAGCTTGTGGCCGAGGCCGGCGGAGCGCACGGCCACGACCACCACGATCACCACGACCACGAGCACCACGACCACGGCCACGACCACGCGGCGGCCGGCGGCATCGAGTGGGAGGACGACATGGTCGAGGTCAACCGGCTGACCACGCCGGCGAACATGCGTTGGAAGCTGATCGATCGCGCCACCGATGCGGAGAACGCGGCGATCGACTGGCGCTTCCGCGTAGGTGACCGGGTGAAGATCCGGCTGCTCAACGAGATGGCCGGTGACCATCCGATGCACCACCCGTTCCACATCCACGGCGCGGGGCGCTTTGTCGTCCTTTCCCGAGATGGGGTGCCCGAGCCAAGCCTTGTTTGGAAGGACACCGTGCTGGTGCGGACCAGCGAGACGGTGGACATCCTGCTGGACGTCACCAACCCCGGTCACTGGATGGCGCACTGCCACATCGCCGAGCACCACGAGAGCGGAATGATGTTCAGCTTCGACGTCAGCCCGGCCGAGGGCGAGCAATGAAGATCGCGTACGTCCTCTACCCGGACTTCACCGCGCTCGACCTGGTCGGGCCATACGAGGTGATCAGCCGCTGGCCGGGCGCGGAAGTTCACTTCGTGTCGCGATCGCTGGATCCCGTGCGTTGCGACGTCGGCTTGACGGTCGTCCCGACGGACACACCCAGCACGCTGCCGCACCCCGATCTCATCGTTGTGCCAGGGAGCGGTAATCCGGTGCCTGTGTTAAGCGATCACGTGCTGATCGACTGGCTGCGCTCTGCCGCGCCCGGTTGTAAGTGGACGGCTTCCGTCTGCACCGGCGCGGGTCTCTACGCCGCGGCCGGTCTGCTCGAAGGCAAGAAGACCACCACCCACTGGGGATTCCGGGACAACCTGCGGGCGATGGGCGTCGAGGTGGTGGGCGATCGCGTCGTGTGGCAGGGGAACCACATCAGCGGGGCGGGCGTGTCCGCGGGCATCGACATGGCGCTTGCTTTGACCGAGCGCGTTCATGGGCGCGAGCTCGCTGAATCGCTTCAGCTGATCATCGAATACGACCCGCAGCCGCCGTTCGAATCCGGCTCTCCGGACAAGGCAGACGCCAGCACGCTGCGGCTGGCGTTCCGGCTTCTGCTGGGCGACCGGCCGTTCCAGATGGCCGGGCGGATCAACGGGCACGCCGCCGCGGCGCGCCTGCGCCGCGCCCGCAAGGCGCTTTCCGATCGACGGCGGTCGCGCGCAGATCGTCCTATCTACGGCGAGCCCGCAGCGCGCCCGCCAGCGAGCCACTGAGCGCCAGCACCACCAGTCCGAGGAGGATGAAGCCGCCGGCGTGATGCCACCAGCCGTGCGCGCCGTCGACCGCCCGGAAGATGCCCGCGACGGCAAGTGCGGCCGCCACGCCGAGCGGGAGCGACCAGGTCTCGCCCAGGACGAGCTTGCGCAGCTGGCGGAGCACACTCATGCCGTGGCCACCGCCGCGCGCTCGCGAGTGAGCACGCGGATCTGGAGCTGCGAGATCAAGAAGAACCCGGCGGCGAGATAAAGAAGCGCCGCGTCTGACAGCGGCCACGCGACGCCGAGCCCCTCCGCCGCAAAGAACACGCCGAACGTGGAGAGCACGATTCCGACCACGTACTTGAGGTGCGTCTCCGGCAGCCGCGCGAGCGGGGCGTGAAGCACGAGGCCGATGACCACCACGGCCACCAGCGCCAGGCCGCCGCCGATGAGTGCGGGCGTGAGCCCTCCCGGGTGCGCGGCGAGCGCCGTGACGATGAGGATCACCTCAACGCCCTCGAGCAGGACCCCTTTGAAGGCGATGGTGCGCCCGGCCCAGTCCGGCCGGCCGGCCGGCGGGAGCGCGACCGACTCGAGCGACTCCTGCTCCTCCACGAACTCCTTGAATGACGAGGAAGGCGAGCGCAGATGGGCGAGCCGCAGCACGCCTTTGCGCAGCCACTCGAGCCCGAACAGCAGCAGGAATGCCCCTATCAGCACCCGCAACGGCGCGAGTGGCACGCGCGAGATGAGCACCGGGCCGAGCACCACGGCGAGCAGGGCGAGCGCCAGCGCGGCGCCCGCCGCGCCGATCAGCGAATCGCGGAAGCGGCGGGAGATCCCCACCGCGAGCACGATCGCGAGCGCCTCGAGCATCTCGAGGCCGCATGCGAGCATCGCGCCGACCAGCGTGAGCGTGAATGCCACGCATCAAGGCTAGTCCGCCGGTTGCGTGAGAAATCGCGGTGCGCCTGTACATCTCGCCGAAGACCGTGGACCACCACGTTTCCGCGATCCCGCGAAAGCTTGGGGTGGCATCGCGTGGAGACGCGCTGGCGGAAGCGCGCCGGCTGGGCCTAGCGCACTAGCGCGAGTTCGCCTCCGCGGAGCACGCTTCTTGCGGAGATGCTCCAGGGCGGGCATTGTGCGCGGGTCAATCGGCCCATAGACTCGCCGCGCGTGCTCCATCGAGGAAGTACGACCACCGACGACGTCCAGGACTCGGCCGCGACGTCGGCAGGCAAAGGATCCGGCGCGCCCGCCGTCCGGCTGATCGGGCTGCGCAAGACCTACGGCGACGTGGTGGCGATCGAGCGCCTGTCGCTCGAGATCGCCCAGGGCGAGTTCTTCACCATGCTTGGTCCGTCCGGTTCGGGCAAGACCACCACGCTGCGCCTGATCGCCGGATTCGAGCCGCCGGACTCGGGCGCGATTGAGCTGCACGGCGAGGACGTGTCGCGCCAGCCGCCCTACCAGCGGCCAGTCAACACCGTCTTCCAGGACTACGCGCTGTTCCCGCACATGAGCGTGGGGGAGAACGTGGGCTACGGACTGCGCGTGCAGGGCGTGCCGAAGCGCGAGCGCGAGCAGCGCGTGGCCGAGGCGCTCGCCATGGTGCGGCTGCCGGACGTCGGAAAGCGCCGGCCGATCCAACTCTCGGGCGGTCAGCGGCAGCGGGTGGCGCTCGCGCGCGCGATCGTGAACCGGCCCCGAGTGCTCCTGCTCGACGAGCCGCTCGGCGCACTCGACCTGAAGCTGCGCCAGGAGATGCAGATGGAGCTGAAGGCCATCCAGCGCGAGCTGTCCGAGCGGATCACCTTCGTCTACGTGACCCACGACCAGGAGGAGGCGCTGACGATGAGCGACCGCATCGCCGTCTTCTCAGAGGGCCGGATCGAGCAGGTGGGCACGCCGGGCGAGATCTACGAGCGACCGGCGAACGAGTTCGTGGCCGGCTTCGTGGGCACCTCGAACATCATCGAGCAGGACGGGCAGCGCTCAACGATCCGGCCCGAGAAGATCCGCATGCTCGAATCGGCGCCGGCGGACCCCTACGGGGAACCGGGCGTCGTGCGCGAGGTGGTGTATCTCGGCTCGGTCACGCGCTACGTGGTCGAGCTCGACCACGGCGAGACGCTCGTCGTGCTCAGGCAGAACCTCGAGACATCCGCTGAGGCCGTGCTTGACGAGCGCGGCAGCCGCGTCTGGCTTGTGTGGCGTCCGGAGGATGCTTCGCCGCTTCGTCCAACCGAAGGCACAAACGAGGAGGAAATGGACTCATGAGATTCGATCGAAGCTCGCGCCGCGTGGCGGCTGGCGTGCTCCTCGCCACGGCACTGGCCGTTGTCGTGGCCGCCTGCGGGGGGTCGAGCAGCAGCTCGTCCGGGGGCTCGTCGAGCAGTCTTCCCACGAAGATCGGGCCGGGCGAGGGACAGCTCAATCTCGTCGCGTGGGAGGGTTACACGCAGCCGCAGTGGGTCAAGCCGTTCCAGCAGCAGACCGGCTGTCAGGTGCACGCCAAGTACGCCGGCTCCTCGGACGAGATGGTCACGTTGATGCGTCAGGGCGGCGGCAGCCAGTACGACATGGTCTCGGCGTCCGGCGACGCGAGCCTTCGCCTGATCCGGGGTGGCGACGTTCAGCCCGTCAACGTCAACCTGATCCCGGGCTGGAAGGACTTCATCCCGCAGCTCCAGTCGCCGCCGCACAACACGGTGGATGGCAAGCACTACGGCGTGTCACTCCAGTGGGGACCGAACACGCTTCTGTACAACACGCAGAAGGTCACGCCGGCGCCCACCAGCTGGTCGGAGATCTACAGCCCGAAGTACAAGGGCGAGATCACGGTGCCGGACAACCCGATCCAGATCGCGGATGCGGCCCTCTACCTGTCCAAGACGCAGCCCAATCTGGGGATCACGGACCCCTACGAGCTCACCCAGCCGCAGCTGAACGCCGCGGTGAACCTGCTCAAGCAGCAGCGGCCGCTGATCAAGAAGTACTGGGCGCTCGCCTCCGACGAGATCGACCTGTTCAAGAACGGCGACGCCGTGATCGGCGCATCGTGGCCCTACCAGACCATCACCCTGCAGGGAGCCAAGGCACCCGTGAAGGATCTGATCCCCAAGGAGGGCGCCACCGGCTGGGCCGACACGTGGATGCTCTCGGCGCACGCCAAGCACCCCAACTGCGCCTACCTGTGGATGAAATGGGTGTCCACGCCCCAGGTGCAGGCGCAGCAGGCGATCTCGTTCGGCGAGACGCCGGCCAACACCAAGGCCTGCCCGTTCATGGACAAGATCCAGAAGGGCGCGTGCGCGCAGTACCACGCCAACGCGCCGGCCGCGTACTTCAACAGCATCAAGTTCTGGAAGACGCCGGTGAAGGAGTGCGGAAACGGCAAGAACGACTGCACGGACTACACCGAGTGGCAACAGAAGTGGACTGAGATCAAGGGGTAGGGACCGCGGTGGAGGCATCCAGCTTCGCCTCGGGTCCGCCCGCTCACAGCTCGGCCCGCATCCGCGCGTCGGCGGCTCTGTCCCGCCGGCCGTGGTTGCGGGCCGTGATGCTGCTGTCGGCGCCCGGCGCGTGGTTCGTGCTCATCTACCTGGCGGCCCTCGTGATCCTGTTCCTGTCCTCGCTCTGGAGCGTGGACGAGTTCTCGGGCAAGCTAGTCCACACCTGGACGCTCGACAACTTCAAGACCCTCTTCACGGAACCGACGTATCGGACGATCGCCCTGCGCACGATCGGGATCGCGGCGGCGGTGACGGTCACGGACGCAATACTCGCGTTCCCGTTTGCCTTCTATGCGGCACGCCTCGCGCCGCGGCGGCTGCAGACCGCTCTGTTCGTGGCGGTGCTGATCCCGCTGTGGACCTCCTACCTCGTGCGCGTGTACGCCTGGCGGCTGATCCTCGCCAAGGACGGCATCCTCAACTGGTTCCTCGACCACATCGGGCTCGGGTCGGTGAACGTGGCCTACTCGAACACGGCGATGTGGATCGTGTTCAGCTACATCTGGCTGCCGTTCATGATCCTGCCGGTGTGGGCGGCGATCGAGCGCGTGCCCGACTCGTATCTCGAGGCGTCTGCCGACCTCGGCGCCCGCGGCTGGCACACGTTCCGGCGAGTGCTCTGGCCGCAGGTGCTGCCGGGCATCGTGGCCGGCTCGATCTTCACCTTCTCCCTCACGCTTGGTGACTTCATCACGCCCACCCTCGTTGGCGGCGCGGGGTCGGACTTCATCGGCAACGTCGTCTATCGCAGCGTGGGTGTGTCGAACAACGTGCCGTTCGCCGCCGCGTTCGCGGTGGTTCCGGTGGTGGTCATGGGGATCTATCTGATGGGCGCGCGGCGCCTGGGAGCGTTCGAGGCGCTGTGATCGGGGCGAGCCGCACCAGCCGCATCGCCCACGCCGTGTGGGCGGCGCTGATCATGCTGTTCCTCTTCTTCCCGATCGCGATCATCATCCTCTACGCGTTCAACCCGTCGAACGTGCAGAGCTGGCCGCTCGACGGGCTGTCCACCAAGTGGTTCTCCTCCACGTTTCACAACCAGGACATGAAGGATGCGTTCTGGCTGTCCATCCGCGCCGCGCTCGTGGCCACCGGCATCGCGCTGCTGCTCGGCTCGATGGCGGCATTCGCGGTGCACCGCTTCCGCTTCTTCGGCCGTGAGGCGGTGTCGCTCGTGCTGGTGCTGCCGATCGCGCTCCCCGGAATCATCACCGGCATGGCGCTCAACTCGTTCTTCACGTGGGGAGGCACGAACTTCTCGCTCCTCACGATCATCATCGGCCACGCCACCTTCTGCATCGTCACCGTCTACAACAACGTGCTCGCGCGGCTGCGCCGGACGCAGACCTCGCTGATCGAGGCGTCCATGGACCTCGGCGCCGACGGCTGGCAGACGTTCCGCTTCGTCACGCTGCCGGTGATCGCCACGGCGCTCGTGGCCGGCGGGCTCTTGGCGTTCGCACTCTCGTTCGACGAGGTGGTTGTCACCACGTTCACCGCCGGCGCCCAGAACACGCTGCCGCTGTGGATCTTCGGCAACATCCGGCTCGGCCAGCAGCTGCCGCAGGTGAATGTTGTCGTGCTGATCGTGATCGCGGTGACGATCGTGCCGGTCACGCTCGCGCAACGGCTCACGCGCGACACCGGCGTGCTGCGCTCCACCGCGGCGCGGCGCCTGGCGCCGGCGGCCGAGGCCGCAGGCGCGAACGCCTGAGACACGCGGCTAGACTCGACCGCGCCTGGGCGGTTAGCTCAGTTGGTCAGAGCGCCTGCCTTACAAGCAGGAGGTCGCCCGTTCGAGCCGGGCACCGCCCATCCCACCCCGCGTCGCGCGCCCCCGCAGGCGGCTCGCGTATTGTGCACGCGTGCGTTTGGACGCCGAATCCTGGCCCACGGATTCGCTCGGGATCGTGGCGGATGCCGTGGCGCGCTCGGACGAGACGCTCGAGCTGGCCAGCCGCCATCTCGACGCATCGCTCGTCGACGTGCTGCGGATCATCGGGTTCGACAAGGAGTACGTGTCGGCACGCGGCTCGTACCTCTATGACCGCGACGGTCGCGCGTACCTCGACTTTCACACCGGCGAGGGCTTCGCAAGCCTCGGGCACAACCATCCCGATGTTCGGACCGCCCTGACGGCCACGCTCGCCGCGGACTTCGTCGACGGCGTGCAGATCCATTACTCGGCGCTCGCCGGCATGCTGGCCGAGGCGCTGTCGCAGCGCCTGCCCGCCGGGCTCGACGCCGTGTTCTTCGGCAGCACCGGCGCCGAGGTGGTGGACTCGGCGATGAAGTTCGCGCGCGCCGCCACCGGCAGGCCGCGGCTGATCTCGTGCGACAGCAGCTTCCACGGCATCACGCTCGGCCCGCTGTCGCTGGTGGGGGACGACTTCTTCAAGGAGGGCTTCGGCCCGCTCCTGCCCGGCTGCGAGCGCGTTCCCTTTGGCGACCTCGAGCGGCTCGAGGCGCAGCTCCGGAAGAAGGACGTGGCAGCCTTCATCGTCGAGCCGATCCAGGGCCGCATGGTCACGCTCCCGCCCGCCGGCTATCTCGAGGCGGCGCAGGAGCTGTGCCGGCGCTACGGCACCCTCTTCATCGTCGACGAGGTTCAGACTGGCCTCGGACGCACGGGCAAGTGGTTCGCGCTCGAGCATTGGGGTCTCCAGCCAGACTTCGTGCTCGTCGGGAAGGCGCTCAGCGGCGGCTACATGCCGGTGGCCGCCATGGTCACCCGCCGCGACATCTTCCAGCGCGCCGTCGGCACCTTGGAGCGCTCCTACGTCCACCAGTCCACTTACGGGCGAAACCGGCTCGCCATGGCCGCGGGTCTGGCCACGCTCCGCATCATCGAGCGCGATCACCTCGTCGAGCAGAGCGCCCAGATGGGCTCCGTCCTGCGCGACGGGATCTCCGAGCTGGCCAAGCGCTACGAGATGGTCAAGGAGGTTCGCGGCCGCGGGCTGATGATCGGGATCGAGCTCGGCGCACCGAGCTCCGCCGTGGGCCGGCTCAACTGGCGCCTCTTCCACATGGCGAGCGGCGGGCTCTTCCCCCAACTCGTGGTGATTCCCCTGCATCGAGACCATGGCGTGATCACGATGGCGGCGGGCAAGAACGACGTGATCAAGCTGCTGCCGCCGCTAACGCTTTCGGCGCCGGAGGCGTCCAGCTTCCTCGACGCGCTCGATGCCGTGCTGGCAGACGTGCACGGCGCGGCGAGCAAGAACTGGGGGGTGGTGCGGGACATCGCCACGGCGACGATCCGGCGTCGCCCGGTGGACGGGCCCCCGACGGGAAGCGATGACGTGAAGTTCCGCGGAACGCGCATCGACCCCTCGCGGGACCACGTGTGCCTCGTCACCGGCGCAACGGGCTTCATCGGCGGTCATCTCGCGCGGCGCCTCGTGGAGGAGGGGTACCAGGTGCGCTGCCTCGCGCGCTCGAGCAGCGACACCTCGCTGCTCGATCGGCTGAACGTCGAGATCGCCGTTGGCGACCTCACGAGCGCGCGCTCGATGGCACGGGCCGCCGAAGGCTGCCGCCACGTCTTCCACTGCGCGGGGATGGTGTCCGACTGGGGGACACCGAAGGAGATCGCCGGCGTGAACGTGGGCGGCACGCGGAACCTGCTGCAGGCGTCGGTGGACGCGGCGGTGGAGCGCTTCATTCACTTCAGCACCACGGACGTCTATGGCTATCCGGGAGTCGCCGGGGTTGACGAGAGCTACGCCGGCAATGGCTTTCGCAACTGGTACGCGCAGACCAAGCGCGCGGCGGAGGAAGAGGTCCGCCGCGTTGGCGAAGCGCACGGGCTCGAGACGGTCATCCTCCGGCCGGCGACGGTGTACGGGCCTCACTCCACCGACGTGGTGGGCGAGATCGCGCGCGCGATTCGCGCCGGGCACATGCTGCTCGTGGACGGCGGCCAGGCCGTGGCCGGGCTCGTGTACGTCGAGAACGTGGTGGACGCTGCTCTCCTCGCCGCGCGACATGAGGCGGCACCCGGGAACGCGTTCAACGCGAGCGACGGTCTCGACGTGACCTGGAGGCAATTCATTGACGGCCTGGCCGAAGGTCTCGGCTGCGCGCCGAAGCGCTGGAACATGCCGTATTGGATGGCGAACGGCATCGGCTTCTCGCTCGAGCACGGCTACCGGGTGCTGCACCGGACCACCCGCTTGACCACGCCGCCGCTGCTGTCGCGGCAGGCCGTCCAGATGCTCGGAAGGAACCAGGACTTCAGCAACCGCAAGGCGCGCGACCTGCTCGGATGGGAGCCGCGGGTGGACTACGCGGCCGGCCTCGACGCGACGATCGACTGGCTGAAGGCCGAGCACCTAGGCACGTAGCGCGCTCAGTGCAGAAAAGCCTTGAACGCGATCAGCGCGCCCGCCACCGCGCCGGCGAGCGCGGCGTGTACGACGGCTCGCGCCAGACTCGACCCGGCGAGCCGGGATGCGATGAAGCCGTACCCGCAGATGAGCCCGAGGCCGCTCCACTTCGCAAGGGTGAACGCGAGCTGGAGGCTCACCACGTGGCCCGCGGCCAGGACGAAGAACAGCGCCGGGAACGCTGCGCCGAGCGTGGCGGCGCCGGCGCGTGCGGCCAGAGTGCGCGTCTCGGCTCGCGACGCCGGGCGCCGGGCGCGCGCCTGGTTCCCGACGATGTCGCTGTAGAGCTCCGCGAGCCCGATCGCGATCGCCGTTGCCACCACCAGTCCGGCTATCTGTCCCGCGCTCGGAGGATGGACCTGCAGCGCGAGCACGAGCGCCAGCCCGATGATCGCGCCGTAGATGACGCGGGCCACGTCATGCGACTGAACGTGATCCTCGATCTGGCGCCAGGCGCGAGCCCGGCGCGTTCGCAGCGCGCCGCGGGCTGACACCCTCTACGAGGCCGGTACCGCGGTCGCGGCCTCGACCTCCTTGATCTCCGCAGCCAGCTCATCCGCCGCCATGTCGGTGGCCTTCGCCACCATGCGGTTCGCGGCCTTGATGTTCGCCGCGATCTGGTCCGCCATGTTGGTGGCGTAGACCACGATGAGACCGGCCTCGCCCTCGTCGAGCACCTCGCCGAGCTCCTTGAGATCGCCTCGGCGCATGCCGCCGCTCACGTGTCCGGACACCGCGCCGATCGCCGCGCCCGCACCCCCGCCGACGGTGAGCGCCCCGAGGATGCCGATGGCCGGGAAGAGCGCGGCCACCGCACCCGCCGCGAGGCCCCAGCCCAGGCCGTGCGCCGCGCCGTGACGCGTGGGCTGTTCGTGCTTCTTCACGATCTCGACCTTGCCCTTCTCGTTCTTCGCGATCACGGCGGCGTCGAAGTCGTCCGACGCCTTCACCTCGTAGTAGAGGAGCTTGATCGCCTCGTAGTCCGCCACCGCCTCGTCGACGCTTCCGTAGGACGCGGCGGCGATGTACAGAACGTCCGGCTGGTCAGTCATGGAATCCTCCGAGCTCGATGCGGTTCTGAGCCGAACGTATGCGGGCGCCACGCCCGCGGCATCATCCGAAACGGGTGAGAGCTAGCTCGTGAGGCCGGCGATCCCGTTGCGAAGCAGCGCCGCAGCTAGCAGCAGCAGGATCACGGCGGCCACCGTGCGTGCGTGCCGCTCGAGCCAGCCACGCACACGCTGAAGCACCCGGTTGGTTGGTCCGGGCGCGACCATCAGCATCACCAGCGCGACGGCAAGCGGCAGCAGCGACACGAGGGCGAAGAACAGCCAGTCCACGATGTACTGCCCCGCGCTCGGATTGACCTCGGAGATGCTCTTGAGCGCGATCGGAATGAAGCCGCCCGGATTGGCGAGCATGGCGCCGGCGCCGACTATCGCCATTGCCGGGGAGTCCGTGATCTTGGCGATTTGCTTGACCATGCTCTCGACCTTCGCCGGGTCCCGCGGACGCCGAAGCGCGCGCACCACCCAGGCGATGAGAAGCACGGCGGCCACCACGTCCAAGATCGCCACCCAGGTCTTTGGCGTGGATGTGCCGGAGGACGACGCGACGTCGCCGATCACGAACGCGGCCACGACACCCACGAGCAACGTGGCACCCAGCGCACCGAAGTAGAACCACCCGCCGGTGCGCAACGGCCGGCGGCCGAGCACGAGTGTGAACACTGAGAACGTCAGCGTGGTCGGCGACACCATGGCCGCGAGGGAGACGAGGACCAGCTCGCCGTAGATCCACCCCACAGTGCAAGCCTAAGCCAAGTTCCGGGGGTAGGCCGAACCTGGCCGGTGCGGCTTACCCCTCTTTCGCCGCCTTCCCCATACGGCGTACGTTCGCAATTGGAGGCACGAGCCTTGGTCCGTACACCACTCCAGAGGAGGCGTTGTTGCTCAGGTTCTCTGACGCGCGCAATTTCGGCCGGACACTCACCGGCCTGCTGCTGTTTGCCGCTCCGGCGATGCTGCTGATCGCCACGCTGGTCCAGCCGAACACCGACCACAAGAACAAGCTCCAGGAGCTGAACGCTGTGGCCGCCCACAAGGGCACATACCTGCTCGGCGGGATCCTGTTCCTGATCGGCGGGCTGCTCATGTTGTTCGTGGGCGCGGCCCTGATCAAGCTGTTCCGCGGCCCGCGCGGGATCACGGCCGGTCAGGTGTCGGGCGCACTGCTGATGTGCGCCGGCTTCGTCACGGCCGGCTGGTACGCGCTCGGCGCTGCCGAGTACGAGATGGTCAACCACGCGGGACTCGATCGCCAGGCGCTTGCGGCATTCCTGCACAAGGCGGAGAGCGGTGGCTCACTGGTGCCGCTCATCGTCCTGTTCATGGTGGGCATCGTGATCGGGTCGATCCTGCTGGCGGTGGCCAATTACCGCACGCGCTTCGCGCCCGTGTGGGCTTCCGTCGCGATCCTGCTTGGCGGGATCGTCAGCGCCGTGGCCAACAGCCAGGCCGCGAACATCGCGTCGCTGGCCGTGCTGCTGATCGGCCTCGGAGCGATCGGCGCCCGTGTGCTCTCGATGAGCGACGAGGAGTGGGACCAGCCGCGCGAGCGGTATAGCGCTCCGGCGGAGCCCTCGGCGCCGCCCGCGCCGCAGCCCGCCGCGTAGCCGCCGCCAAAGACAGCCACCACACGGCCGGCCGCCCCCGAAGGCGTCCACGGGGCGGCCGGTCTTTTTCTCAGGAACTGAGCGAGGCGCGAATCAGTACTCGCAACTCGCTCGCCACGCGTTCCAGCGGCCCGCTCGAGCGCTGGGCGCGCGCCAGGATGATCGCGCCCTCCATCGCGGCGACAGACGTGGTGGCCACCGAGCGGGCGCGCTGCTCGGCCACTCCACGCCGCTCGAGCGATTCGGCGAGGAGTAGCTCCCAGTGCTTGAAGGCAGCCCCGGCGGCGTCACGGGCAGCGGGCGTCCGCTGACCTTCGAGGCCACCCGCCACCACCGGACAGCCGGCGGTGTAGTCGCTTTCTTCGAGCACCGGAACGAAGAACGCGAGGAAGGCATCCACGACTGCGGTGGGATCGTCTCCCTGGAGCGCCGCGGCCCAGCCACCGGCGATGAACTCACCTCCGAACGCCGTGGCTTCTTCGACGAGCTGTGCCTTGCCGCCGGGGAAGTGGTGGTAGATCGAGCCCCGGGGCGCGCCCGAGTGCGCGAGCACTTCTGAGAAGGACGTGCCATCGACGCCGCGCTCCCGCATCAGTAGCGCGGCGCTCTGAATCATCCGTTGTCGCGTACTGGAGCTCATGCCGGTTGCATTATGACGCACGTCATAGTACGGTGTCAGGCCGCCGGCTATGCGAGCCGTGCGCTGCAGGGGTGCAGGGAGTAGGGAGGTACAGATGGAATCCGCCGGTTTGTCGCGCGCCGCGGTTGCGGCAGCGTTGGCACTCGCACTTGCCGCGCCGAGCGCGGCTGTCGCCGATTGGCCCATGTACGGGCATGATCTTTCGAACTCTCGCGACGCCGGCCGCGCCGGGCCGTCGCTCGCCGAGGTGCCGTCGCTCGCGCAGGCTTGGAAGTTCAGCTCTCCCACTGGCGACTTCACGGCCACTCCGGTGGTCGCCGGGGGCGTGCTCGTGGCGGGGGACAACGGGGGCTGGGTCTACGCGCTCGACGCGGTGACGGGCAAGGTGAAATGGTCCCGTCACGTGGCCGGGGCGGTGGACGGCTCGGCGGCGATCGACATGCGGGCTCCGGGCGGGCCGACGGTGTACGTGCCGGTTGCGGAGCTAAGTCGCCCACGGATCGTGGCGCTGTCCCTCGCGCGCGGCGCGGTGCGCTGGGATCGCGTCCTCACGACTCAGCCGGACTCGACCGTGTTCGGCAGCCCCGTGTTCTGGCGTGGTGCGGTGTACGTCGGCACGTCGGGGCCCAACAGCGACAACAGTCACGCGCGTGGCAGCGTCGTCGCCATCGTCGAGCGGAGCGGGCGCATCCGCTGGCGGACGTTCACTGTGCCACCCGGCAGCGACGGCGCCGCGGTGTGGAGCACGCCGGCAATCGACACTCGAACCGGGCGGCTGTTCGTGGGGACCGGCAACAACTACCACGACCCTGCCACCGACACCGAGGACTCGATCCTGGCCATCGATGCTGGGAATGGCCGGATCCTCGACCACTTCCAAGCCACTTCCGGGGACACCTTCTCGCTACCGGGCAATCCCGTCGGTCCAGACGAGGACTTCGGCGCCTCGCCCAACCTGATTGTCGGCCCGGGCGGCCGGCCTCTCGTGGGTGAGGGACAGAAATCCGGCACCTACTGGGCGCTCGACCGGCGCACCCTGCGCCCGGTGTGGAAGGCGGCAGCGGGTCCGGGCTCAGCCGTGGGCGGCTTCCTCGGCTCGACAGCGTTCGACGGCAGTCGCATCTACGGAGCGAACACCGTCAGCGGACAGGTCGTTTCCCTCACGCGCGGCGGATCCACCGCATGGCAGTCGGCGGACGCCGGCGGTCTGCACTGGAGCCCGACGACGATTGCCAACCACGTGCTCTACACGGCCGATGCAAGCGGCTTCGTGACCGCACGCGATCCGGCCACTGGAGCGATCGTCGGCAAGCTTCCGCTCGGCGCGCCGACCTTCGGGGGCATTGCGGCCGCACACGGGGCGCTGTATGTCTCGGTGGGCATCGGACCGCCACCCGCACCGGCGCCACAGCAGGACGGCCACGGCGCGATCATCGCGTTCGGGAACCCGCGGCCACACGACCGGGCGAACTCGTTCAGCGGGAACTGCAGCTTGTCGGGGAGTGTGTCGTTCACGCCGCCCATGACCACGAGCCCCCAGCCGGTGGACCAGAGCGCGCACGCGTCGGGCACCTGCTCCGGCACGTTCGTCGATCGGCGAGGCCACACGCATCAGCTGAGCGGCGCGCCAGTCAGCTATGCGGGGTCGGAGCACGGCGACAGCGCCTCGTGCGGCGGGGGGACGGATTCGGGCAGTGGCAGCCTTGCATTCCCCGATGGCACGATCCGCTTCACGATCTCCGAGGCGCGCGGCGCGGCGGTGGTGAATGCGTCGCTCAGCGGCGCCGCGGGAGGGTCGGCCAGGGCGCTGGCCGCACCGAGCCAGAGCCAGGATCCGCTCGGCACGCTGTGGCAGTGTGCCGGGGCGGGCCTCGCTCAGGCGAACATCGACATCCACGCCCAGACCACACCGACGATCTCAGGATGACTTGACATACCGACGAGTATTCAGATACTCTCCGGTATCTCAAAGCAGGCGGGAGACAGAGAGGTAACGGCGGTGACTCAGCAGCTTCCTCCCGGACCGCGCATGCCGCGTCCGGTTCAGACACTCGCGTGGATCACGCGAACCGGCCCCTTCCTCGAGCGCTGCCACAAGCGCCACGGCGACGTGTTCAGCGTCCGCATCGCTCAGGAGGGCACCTGGGTGATGCTCGCGAACCCGGAGCACGTCCGGCAGGTGTTCACGGGCGACCCGAAGGTCTTCCACGCTGGCGAGGCGAACGCCATCCTCCGGCCGGTGCTGGGGGACAACTCCGTGCTGCTCCTCGACGAGCAGCCGCATCTGGCGCAGCGCAAGCTGCTGCTCCCTCCGTTCCACGGCGAGCGCATGCAGCGCTATGTGGACGTGATGCGCGAGGTGGCGGAGCACGAGATCGAGCGCTGGCCGCAGGGCGAGGTGCTCGAGCTGTGGCCGCGGATGCAGGCGGTCACCCTCGAGGTGATCATGCGCGCGGTGTTCGGCATGGAGGAGGGCGCGCGGCTCGACCGCCTTCGCGAGGCCATTCGCGGCTCGCTCGACTGGGCCACAGCGCCCACGCAGATGGCCGCGCTCGCGCTGCTCGGGCCCGAGCGCGTTTCCCAGATGCGGCTGTTCCGGGACAAGTTCACGGACGTCGACGGGCTGCTCTACGACGAGATCCGCGCCCGCCGAGGCGATGAGAACCTCGGCTCCCGTGACGACATCATGTCGCTGCTTCTCCAGGCGCAGCACGAGGACGGCTCGCCGATGAGCGACGAGGAGCTCCGCGACGAGCTGATGACGCTGCTCGTGGCCGGTCACGAGACCACCGCCACCGCCCTCGCCTGGGGCATCGAGCGCCTCGTGCGCCACCCGGACAAGCTCGAGCGCCTGCGCGAGGAGGCCGACGCCGGTGAGGACGAGTACGTGGACGCGGTGGCGAAGGAGACGCTGCGGTTGCGGCCGGTCATCCCGATCGTGGTTCGGCGCCTCACCGAGCCCGTGGAGATCGGCGGCTACACGCTGCCGGCGGGCGTGAAGGTGGCACCGTGCATCTACCTGATGCACCGGCACGCGAGCGTGTACGACCCGGATCCCACGGCGTTCCGGCCGGAGCGCTTCCTCGAGCAGCCGGCGGGCACCTACACGTGGATCCCGTTCGGCGGCGGCATCCGGCGCTGCATCGGCGCGAGCTTCGCGGTTGTGGAGATGAAGACCGTGCTGTCCGCGGTCGCGCGCTCGGTGGACCTCCGGGCGGCACGGACCGAGCCCGAGCGCGTGGTGCGGCGCGCCATTACGCTCACGCCCAACCGCGGTGCGGAGGTGATCGCCAGTCGTCGCGTGCAATCGCGGCCGCGTGACGAAGAGGCGGTGGCGGCCTGATGGCCAAGGCCGCGCGGCTCAGCCGCAAGGAGAAGCAGGCGCATACACGGGCGCGCCTGATCGAGGCGGCCGGCACGGTGTTCTCGCGCCGCGGTCTTCACCACGCGTCTATTGATGAGGTGGCGGAGGAGGCGGGCTTCACCAAGGGAGCCTTCTACGCGAACTTCGCGAGCAAGGAGGAGCTCTTCCTCGCGATGCTCGACGAGCGCTTTGCCGCGCGGCTCGAGGAGCTCGAGCGTGCCACCGCCGGCGACGAGACGCCGGAAGAGCAGGCGCGCCAGGCGGGCACCGACTTCAGTCGCGCCATTGCCGCGGATCCCGAGTGGGAGCGGCTGTTCTTCGAGTTCGCCGCGCACGCGGGCCGCAACGAGGCGTTCCGAAAGGAGCTCGTGCAGCGCTACCGGGCCCTCCGGCAGCGGATCGCCGATCTGTATCGCCGCCGTGTCGAGCGCGACCCGGACATGAACACTCCCCCTCAGGAGGAGCTCGACAGGGTCGCGCTGATGACCTTCGCGATGGTCAACGGCATGGCGCTCGAGAAGATGCTCGAGCCGGAGGCCGTGGACGACGAGCTCTACGGGACGATGCTGATGATCTTCTTCACCGGGCTGAGGACGCTCGTGCAGGAGGGCGCGGCCGTCCAGCCCGGTTGAGCGTTGCCCGCGATGATCGCGTGAGCGGCGTCGAGCAGCGAGAAGTCCACCGGCTGCACCCGCAGCGTCCGGCAGCCCGCGGCCGCTCCGGCGTCGATGTCCGTGGCGGCGTCGCCGATCATCCACGACTCGCCGAGATCGATGCCGAGCTCCCCGGCCGCCCGCCGCAGCATTCCCACCGCGTGCGCGGCGCCGCGCAGGAGCTCGACCTGGCCGGGTGAGCGAACGCATTCGCCCTGCGGCGCGAGCTTGTTGAGCGTGCCGTCGCGGTCGAGGAACACTGCCGTATTCATTCCCGCGTGATCGGCAGCTACCTGGCTCGCTTGAACCGCCGATCAAGGGTGGGGGCGCGATTGCCGATAGTGCGAGCGTGCGACTCTCCCTCCGGGTCACACTCCCGCTCGTTCTCTTCGCGCTCCTCCTGGTGGCGGCGCCGGCACGGGCCGACTCGGTGGCGCCGGTGCAGTCGGTCTGGCCCGCGCCGACCGTCGTGCCGCCCGGTTACAAGCTCACGTCGATAGCGGCGCACCGCATCGCGCTGAACTCACCCGTGGGGCGCAAGCTGCGCGCGAAGTATCCGGGCATCCCTTCGCAGGTCTACATCGCCGGCATCCACGACGGGATCGGCTACTGGCAGATCGACTTCCTCGGGAAGAAGATCCCGCTCGGCGAGGTGGAGGTGAACGGCGAGAACGGCCGGATCGTGAAGAGCTTCATGGGCTGGCAGGCCGCGAATCCGCAGAGCCGCGGGCATCTGGCCCGAATGGCCGACAGCTGGTGGGTCTGGCTGCCGCTGTGCCTCCTGTTCGTGGCGCCGTTCATCGACCCTCGGCGCCCGTTCCGGTTGCTGCATCTCGACCTCGCGATGCTGCTCGCGTTCGGGATCTCGCACCTCGTGTTCAACCAGGGGCACGTGCTGGCGTCGGTGCCGCTCGTGTACCCGGTGCTGGCATATCTGCTCGCGCGCATGCTGTGGGCGGGTTTGCGGGCGCGGATCCGCCGCGAGGCGCTGGTGCCGTACGCGCGGACGAGCTGGCTGGTGGCGGGCATCGTGGTGCTCCTCGCGTTCCGGATCTTCGTGAATGTGGCGAACGACCAGGTGATCGACGTTGGCTACGCCGGCGTGGTGGGGGCCGACCGCATCGAGCACAAGCAGCCTCTGTACCTGGCCAACGACGCCCACGGCGACACGTACGGGCCGGTGAACTACCTGGCGTACGTGCCGTTCGAGCTCGTGTTCCCGAACCACGGAGCGTGGGACTCGCTTCCCGCCGCGCACGCGGCCACGATCTTCTTCGACCTGATGGTGCTCGCCGGGCTGTTCATGGCCGGCGTACGGCTCCGCGCCGGACCGGCGGGGCGGCGCCTGGGGATCACGCTCGCCTACGCCTGGGTCGCGTACCCGTACACCCTCTACGCGCTCGCCACGAACACGAACGACGCGCTCGTGGCCGGCCTGCTCGTGCTGGCCTTCCTGTCCCTGCGGTCGCCCGCCGCACGCGGTGGCTGGCTCGGCCTCGGAGCCGCTGCGAAGTTCATCCCGCTCGCGCTCGCCCCGCTGTTCGCCACCGGCACCGGCGAGCGCAGGCCGCGCCAGCTCGCCAGGTTCGCCCTCGCCCTGGCCGCGGTGGTGGCGATCTCACTCGGCGTGTACGTGCCGCGCAGCAGCTTCCACGACTTCTGGGCGTCGACGATCTCGTACCAGCTCCACCGCGTGTCGCCCTTCAGCATCTGGACGCTCTACCCCTCCCTTCACTGGCTGCAGCTCCTGGTGGCGGCCGGCGCCGGCGCGCTCGCGGTGGCGGTGGCGTTCGTCCCACGCCGGCGCGACGCGGTGCAGGTGGCGGCGCTGGCGGCGGCAGTGCTCATCGCCACACAGCTGCCATCCGGCCACTGGTTCTACTTCTACATCGTGTGGTTCGCCCCATTCGTGCTCATCGCGCTGTTCGCGTCCCACGTCGAGGGCGACCCGGGCGAGGAGATCGCGCTTGCGAGCGCCAAGCCCGCCGCGGACGCGGCCGCCCGCGCCGCCCTCGTCTCCTCACCGCCGGCGTGAGAGACTCGGCGGGTGGATCTTCGCGCCAAGGCCCAGACCCTGCGTGAGCTGCACCGCCCCGGCGAGCCGCTCGTGCTCGCGAACGCGTGGGACGCGGCCACGGCCAAGAACGTGGAGAAGGCGGGTTTCCCGGCAGTGGCAACCACCAGCGCGGGCGTGGCGCTGGCGCTCGGGTACGAGGACCATCAGCTGACGCCGCCGGACGAGATGTTCGACGCGGTGGCGCGCATCGCGGCCGCGGTGGAAGTACCGGTGACCGCGGACCTCGAGGCGGGGTACGGGCTTGCCGCGGGTGAGCTCGTGGAGCGGATGCTCGATGCCGGCGTGGTGGGCCTGAACTTCGAGGACACGGACTACGCCGCGGGTGGCGGCTCGATGGTGGAGGGGGATGTGCAGGCCGCGCGCCTGGCGGAGCTGCGCGACGCGGGGAAGGCCGCGGGCGTGGAGATCGTGATCAACGCGCGCACCGACGCGTACGTCCGCGGACTCGACGACCCGCTCGCGATCAGCCTCGAACGCGGCCGGCTCTACCTGGATGCGGGGGCGGACTGCGTCTACCCGATCGCCGCGAAGGAGGAGGACGAGCTTGCGCGGCTTGCATCCGAGCTCGACGGCCGGGTGAATGTGCTGTACGTGCCGGGCGCGCCCGACATCCCGAGGCTCGCGGAGCTTGGCGTTGCGCGAATAAGCGTGGGCGGCGGGCTCGCGATGATCTCTTTCCGCTCCCATGAGCGCCGGCTCGAAAGCCTGCGCGACGGGCGCCAGTACTGGTAGGCCGCCGCTCGTACATACGTCCAGACCACGATTGAACCCGGGTTTGGGCGGGAACAAGCAGAGCACGCGCATGGGGTCGCAGCCCCGCTCCGAGTGAATATGGAACCCAGGCAACGGCCCTCCCCCGGAGGGCCGTCGCCTTTCTATGCCCTGCTGCCGACGGGCACGACGCCCAGGATCCGTTCCCACAGATCCGAGCATGCGCGCGCGATGCGAACGACCACGGAGCGCAGCGGCGTGAAGTAGATGAGCAGCGCGACGGCGATTCCGATCAGCGCGCCCCCAACCACGTCCGACGGGTAGTGCACACCGACGTAGACGCGCGAAAACGCAACTATGGCCGCGAGGACGAAGGCCACAGCCCCGATCGTGCGGTCATAGAGCCAGAGGCCCATTGCCATTGCGAACGCGCCCGTGGCGTGATCGCTCGGGAAGCCGGGATCGCGCCCGTGGGCGATCAGCAGGTGGGCGTGGGGATGCGTGACGAACGGGCGGGTTCGATCGACCGCATTGGAGATCGGCTGGACGATCAGGAGCGCGATGCCGCCGGCGGCCGTGGCGAGCACCGCACCGATGCGGCGCTCGAGGCGATGATGGCGCCACGGCACGAGGAACGTGAGCGCCACCAGCACGACGATCACGAACACGAGGTCATTGGCGGCGAACTTGAGCGGGGCGTGCAAAAAGCTTGGGCCGGTGCCGTCTATCGCTTTGTAGATCGAGTAATCCACGCCAGTTCCGAACATATCGTGCCCGCGAGCGGAATTCCGTGCAATCTTCTATTTGAATGCTCTTAGGGCTCCTTCTCGCGCTGGCGGCCTCCGCACTCTTCAACGTCGCCGTGGCGGTGCAGGCGCTCGACGCCCGCGCGCTGCCGCGTGACCTCTCGCTGCGCCCGGCGCTCCTGCGGGAGCTCATACGACGGCGCCGCTGGCGGATAGGGATGGTGCTCGCGGTGCTGGGCTGGCCCCTGCATGCCGCCGCGCTGGGACACGCCCCGCTCACCGCGGTGCAGCCGGCGCTCGCCGCGGGGCTCCTGATCCTCCTTTTCGTGGCCGCCAGGAACTTGGGCGAGCGCGTGCGACGCGCCGATGTGGTGGGTGTGCTCCTCATCGTCGGCGGGGAGGCCGGCGTGGCGTGGGCGGCGCCCGACCGCAGCGGCACGCACACACATGGCGCCGGACTTGTGGCCGCCCTCGTCGGTCTCGGCGCGATCGCCCTGCTCCCGTACCTCTTCCGCGACCGCTCTGTCACGCGCGGCTTCGCGCCGGTGCTCAGCGCCGGTGTGGCGTTCGCGCTCAGCGGCTTCGTCACCAAGCTCGTGTCCGACGACTTCAGCTCCGGCGCCTACCTCTCCGCCTGGCTGTGGGCGAACCTGGTGGCCGCCGCCGCGGTGATCGGCGTGCTGAGCGAGAACAGCGCGTTCCAGACGCGGCCGGCCAGTCAGGTGGCGCCGCTCGTGTTCAGCGCGCAGACGGTTCTCCCCGTGCTGCTCGCGCCCCTCGTGGGTGGAGAGGACTGGAGCCATACGCCGCTCGGCGGCGCGGCCGTGCTCATGGCGCTCGCCACGGTGATCGCCGGCGTCGTGCTCATCGCGCGTTCCACAGCGGTTGGGTCCCTGATCGCTCACCACACTGAGTTCGCGGTGGAGACCAAGCGCTAGGCGGCGCCTAGCCCGTAACGGTCACCCTGGTCTTGCGCGTGGTCGCGGCGCTCGGCCCTGCGGGGGCGCGTGCCGTTGCTCTCACCACGATCGTGATCCGGCGGTGCTTGCGCAGCGCGGCTCGTACCCGTCTGGTCATGGCCTTGGTGAGGCGCAGCTTGCGATGCGCCGTGTGCTTCGCATGGAGGGTGAGGATGAGCGTTCGGAAGCCCCGCGCGGTGACCACGGCGCGGCAGTTGGAGGCGCAGCTCACTGTGACCTTCACGCCGTGCTGGCGCAGCACGCGCTGGCGGCGGGCGATCTTCAGCTTGAGGCGCGGTGCCGCCAGGCGCGGCTTCGTGGCCGGTGCCGCGGGCGGCGGAGGTGGCGGCGGCGGCGCCGGCGCGCCGAACGAGAAGCGCTCGAGCCGGTTGTTGAAGGTGTCGGAGACGAAGGTGTCGCCGTTCGCGCCCACCGCCACGTCGGCGGGTGCCACGAACTGGCCGTCGGCGTGGCCGTAGCCGCCCCACGAGTCGAGGAACGCCCCGGTTGGGCCGAAGCGCTGCACGCGCGCGTTGCCGGAGTCGGCCACGTACACGCGGCCTGACGGATCCACTCCGATTCCGTCGGGCGCGTTGAACTGGCCCGCGCCGGCGCCCGCGCTTCCCCAGTGGGCAAGCATGGAGCCGTCCGGCGACAGCTCGTCCACGCGATCGCCGCCGGCCTCCACCGCGTAGAGCACGGACGCCCAGTACTCCACGTCCGAGGGCTGGTCGAAGCCGCCCCAGGCGGCCACGAGGTTGCCGGCGGGATCGAACTTCGCGATCTCGTTGTTGCCGGTGTCCGCGACGTACAAGTTGCCCGCGGGATCCACCGTCACGCCCTGCGGCGCGGCGAGATGGCCCTGTCCGATCACGGCTCCCGTGGTGAGCGCGGCGTCCCACTTCTGCACCTCGTCGTGTCCCGTGTCAGCCACGTAGATGTTCCCGGCCGCATCCACGGCGGCGTCGGCCTCCAGCTGGAACTGGTTGTGGTTGCCCCAGCGCCGCAGGAACACGCCGTTCGGGTCGAGCTCCTGCATCGCGTACTCGAGCGTGTCCGCGATCACCAGGTGACCGTCCGGCGCCAGGGCGAGACCCTCCGGCCCCGTGACGTTGCCGAAGTTGCGCCCGTTCACCCCGAACACCGCGAGCACGCTGCCGTCGGGCCCCAGCTCCTGCACCCGCTCGTTGAGCGTGTCCGCCACGTACACGTCGCCGCCGGCGTTCACGGCGAGCGCGCGAGGGGTGTTCATCCCCGCGCCGCTGTAGGGGGTGGAGGTCGAGAGGTCGGGCGAGAACTTCAGCACGCGGTTGCCGCCGTTGTCCGCCGCCCAGACGTTGCCCGAGCCGTCCACGCCGACGTCGTAAGCGTGTGTGAGCCCGGCACCCTGCGCCTCCTCGTCACCGGTGGCCGCGTCGAGCTCCACAACGCGGTTGTTCTGGTCGTCGGCCACGAACAGGTGCGTGCCGGACATCGCCAGTCCGAGTGGATGCTTGAGCCCCGCAGAGCCCCCGATGGCGCTGAGGGCCGTGCCGTCGAGCTTGAAGCGCGCGATCTCCTCCTGGTCGCTGTTCGACACGTACACCGTGTCCCCGCTCACCGCGATGCCGCCCTTCCAGCCGATGTTCAGCACGCTCGCGCCGAACTGCCGGATGAATGTGCCGTGCGGGCCGAACTTCTCCACCCGGTTGTGGTCCGTATCGAGCGCGTAGATGTTTCCGTTCCCGTCGAGCGCAAGCCCCCCGATCGCGCCGAACTGGCCCGGCCCCGACCCGTACTCGCCGAACTCGCCCAGGAAGGTGCCGCTCGGGCTGAAGTGCTGGACGAGGTAGCTCCAGCGGTCGCCCACGTATACGTCGCCGGACGGCGACACGGCCACGGCCTGCGGCTGGCGGAACACGCCACCCCCGTTCTGGCTGAACGCCGCGTACGCGCTGTACGGGCACGGATCGGCGCCTGGGCACGCGGCCGCCCGCGCGGTTGCGGGAAAGATCACCAGCAGCGCGGCCAGAGCGAGAAGCCTCACGCTCCGACCCTACTGCGGCTCGGGGAGGTCGGAGGTCGGAACTAGGAGCTGGGGGCTCCGGCCGGATGCGAGGCGTCCGTGAACTCCCGGAACAGCCCCGTGACGATGAACGCGGTCTGCTCGCCGATGTCCACGGCGTTGTCGCCCACGCGCTCGAGCGCCCGGCCCACGCCGAGCATCATCATCGCCCACTCGCGCGTCTCCGGGTCGTCCCCGGCCTCGAGCGCAAGCTGGAAGCACTCGCGGTGCATGCGGTTCACGGCCTCGTCGCGCGTGACGAGGTCCTGCGCCAGCCCCACGTCCCGCGCGGCGAACGCGCTCTTCGCCTGCACGATCATCGCGTTCACGCACCTGCCCATCTCGAGCAGTGTGTTCAGCAGCTCGGGCACGATGGGCGGTTCGTGGCCCGACAGCGGGATGGTCTTGGCGATGTTCACGCACTGGTCGCCCATGCGTTCCACGTGCTTGATCACGTCGAGCAGCGCGGCCACGAGGCGGAGATCCGTGGCCACCGGCGCCTGGCGCGCGAGCAGCGAGAGTATGCCCTGGTGCACCTCGAGGTAGCGGCCGTCGATGCGGTCGTCGTCGGCGATCACCATCGAGGCCAGCTCCACGTCGTGCTCAGACAGCGCCTCCATCGTGCGCTCGAGCGCGCCCACCACCAGGTCGAGCCCGCCGAGAGCCTGGCTCTCGAGCTCGGCCAGCTCCTCGTGGAAGGCCCGTCTCGTCTCCACGATCAGCCGAACTTTCCGCTCACGTAGCGCTCGGTGCGTTCGTCGTCGGGCTTGGTGAAGATCTTCTCGGTCGGCCCGGCTTCGATCAGCTCGCCGTCCAGCATGAACGCCGTGGTGTCGGACGCCCGCGCGGCCTGCTGCATGTTGTGGGTGACGATCACGATCGTGTAGCGCGTCTTGAGCTCCTCCACGAGCTCCTCGATGCGAAGCGTTGAGGCCGGATCGAGGGCGGATGCCGGTTCGTCCATGAGCACCACCTCCGGCTCCACGGCAATGGCCCGCGCGATGCAGAGCCGCTGCTGCTGACCGCCCGAGAGCCCGATGCCCGGCCGGCTGAGGCGGTCCTTCACCTCGTCCCAGAGCGCCGCGGCTCGCAGGCTGCGTTCCACGCGCTCCTTGAGGTCGGAGCCCTTCGTTCCACTCAGTCGTGGCCCGGCGGCCACATTGTCGAAGATCGACATCGTGGGGAAGGGGTTGGGCTTCTGGAACACCATGCCCACGGTTCGCCGCACAGATGTGATGTCCACGCCGTCGTCGTAGAGGTTCTCGTCGTTCAGCAGCACCTGGCCCTCGGCCTTCGCGCCGGGGATCTCCTCGTGCATCCGGTTGATGCAGCGCACCATCGTCGACTTGCCGCTGCCCGAGGGTCCGATCAGGGCCGTGACATGGTTGGGCACGAAGTCGAGCGTGAAGTTCTTCACCGCCTGCTGTCCGCCGTACCACGCGTTCAGGCCCCGGACGGTCACGCGGCACCCGGCCTTGCCGTCGGCGCCCTGGCGGCTGGGCTCGAACCTGCGCTTCTGCTCGGCGGAAGTCTCCGCCTGCGTTGACAGAGGAACGGTCATGTGAGGCGGCTCCTTCTCGACATGTAGCGGGCAATGAGGGTGAGGAGCAGAACCAGGATCACAAGGGTCAGCGCCGCGCCCCAGGCGCGCGCGACCAGACGGTCCTGTGCCTGCCCGACGTCGGTGAAGATCTGCACCGGCAGCGAGTTCATCCGCTGCCCGAGGTTGAACGACGTGCCGTTCACGATCGCGGCGGTGAAGAGAAGCGGTGCTGTCTCTCCCGCCGCGCGCGCGACGGCGAGCAGGGAGCCGGTCACGAGGCCCGGCAGCGCCGTGGGCAGCACGACCTTCGCGATCAATCGCCAGCGCGGCGAGCCAAGCGCGAGCGCGGACTCGCGCAGCGTCTGCGGCACGAGCAGCAGCACCACCTCGGCGGAACGAGTGACCACCGGGAGCATCAGCAGAGCGAGCGCGATGGAGCCCTTCCAGCCGGCGTAGCCGCCACCGCCGAAGCCGCCGAGGATCAGCACGATGTAGATGAACAGGCCGAACACGATCGAAGGCACGCCCGTCATCACGTCCACGAAGTAACGCACCGCCTTCGCGAACCAGGA
Source organism: Thermoleophilaceae bacterium (assembly GCA_036378175.1). Taxonomy (GTDB): domain Bacteria; phylum Actinomycetota; class Thermoleophilia; order Solirubrobacterales; family Thermoleophilaceae; genus JAICJR01. The sequence goes on along the minus strand of DASUWY010000048.1, from coordinate 27,512 downwards.
CTCCTTGCCGTACTCGGTGAGGTAGAGCGCCACGCCGATGCCGATAGGCACCGAGATCACGGTGGCGAGCGCCACCATCATGATCGTGCCGACGATCGCGCTCCTGATGCCACCCGGATCGCCGAGGAAGCTTCCGGTCGGATCGGTGCTGAAGAAGTGCCAGCTCCACGCGCCGATACCGCGCCCCGCCACGTACCAGAGCACGAGCACGAGCGGCACGAGCGCGAGCGCGGTGGCCGCGGCAAGCGACGCCCGCATGATCACGTCCTTGCGCTTGCGCCTCTTCGACACCGGGTGCAGGACCGTGCTTGCCGGCACCGCGCTCATGCCACCGCCACTCCCGTGGGCTCGGCGGCGGCACGGTCACCATGCTGGCCGCGGACGACGAACGCGCGAGCGGCGGCGTTCACGAGCAGTGTGAGCACGAACAGCACGAGCCCGGCGGCGATCAGGGCCGCGCGGTGGACCGGGTTGTTCGCGGCCTCGCCGAACTCGTTGGCGATCACGGCGGCGAGCGTGTAGCCCTGATCGAAGAGGTGCTTGCCGATCTGCGGCGCGTTGCCGATCACCAGTGTGACGGCGATCGTCTCGCCGATCGCGCGTCCGAGCCCGAGCATCGCGGCGCCCGTGATGCCGGCGCGCGAGTAGGGGAGGAACGCCGTGCGGATCATCTCCCAGCGGGTGGCGCCGAGCGCGAGAGCCGCCTCCTTGTGATCGGACGGCACGGTGGCCATCACCTCGCGCGTGATCGCGCTCACGATCGGCAGGATCATGATGGCGAGGATCAGCCCGCCGATGAAGTAGTTCGGCCCCGCCACCGCCGCACCCCCGATGAACGGAATGAAGTGCAGCGTGTCGGTGACCCACTGCTCCGCGGGCTTGAGCTTCGGGATCAGCACGAACACGCCCCACAGGCCGTAGACCACGGACGGCACCGCCGCGAGCAGGTCGAGCATGACCGTCAGTGGCCCGCGCGCCCTGGTCGGGCAGAGCTCGGTGACGAACAGCGCCGCGGCGATCGCCACGGGCACGCCGATGATCAGCGCCACGGCGGAGGTGATGAGCGTGCCCACCACGAGCGGCAGCGCACCGAAGACGTTGCGTGACACGTCCCAGTTGTTGTCGAACGTGAAGCCGAGGACGCCGAATTTGGTGAAGGCCGGCCTCGCCTCCACGTAGAGGCGGATGAAGAAGAACGCGATCAGGGCGAGGATGCCCGCCGCGAGGACGGTCAGGGCGATCCGCAGAGCCCGATCGGGAAGCCGCGAGAGCGGCGACCCCCGGAGGCCCGGGTGGTCGCCGCTGCGCGAGACTGTGGTCGCCGACGCGGCCACGGCTACTCGATTGCGCTCCCGTTGCACTGGATCTTGTCGATCTGTGCCTTCGACTTGCTGAGCAGGTTCGCCGGGAGCGGGGCGTAGAAGAGCTGCTTCGCCACCGCCTGGCCCTGGTCGAGCCCGTAGGTGAGGAACGCCTTCAGCGCCTTCGCGTTGCCCGCGGACATCCCGCTCTTGCAGACGTCCTGGTGAACGTCGACGAACGTCTGGGACGAGATCGGGTAGGCCGCGGGATTCGGCGAGTCGATCGTGACGACGCCGAGATCCGGCGGCACCGAGAGACCCTCACCCGCGGCAGAGGTGGACTGAAGCGTCGGCGCGACGTACTTGCCCGCCTTGTTCTTCACGTCGGCGTAGTTGAAGTTGTTCTGCAGGGCGTAGGCCTGCTCCACATACCCAACCGCGCCGGACGTCTGCTTCACCGCCGCAGCCACGCCGTCGTTGCCCTTGGCGCCTGTGCCGGTGGGCCACTTGACGGTCTTGTCGGCGCCGATCTTGCTCTTCCACTCGGGGCTGTATGCGGAGAGGAAGGTGGTGAATCCCTTGGTGGTTCCGGACTCATCGGACCGGTGCACCACGGTGATCTTGGACGACGGCAGACTCACGCCCGGGTTCTGCTTCGCGATCTCCGGGTCGTTCCACGTCGTGACCTTGCCCATGAAGATGTCGGCGATGGTCCCGCCGTCGAGCTTGAGGCCCTTCTGCAGGCCGGGGGCGTTGTAGGACACCGTGATCGCCCCAATTGCCATCGGGATCTGGATCACGGGCGTCTTGATCGAGGACTTGTCGGCGGCCACGAGCGGCGGATCGCTGCCCGCGAAGTCGGCTGTCTTGTTGGCGAGCGCGGCAACTCCGGCGCCCGAGCCGACGGGCTGGTAGTTCACGGTGATGCCCTGCTTCTTCAGGTCGCTGCCCCACTGCTGGTAGATCGGCGCGGCGAACGTCGAGCCTGCGCCGTTGACGGTGCCCGATGCCGAGCTGCCGGATGACGAGGTGCTTGCACTGCTGCTGCCCCCGCACGCGGCGACGCCCATCGCGAGCGCTCCTGCCACCGGGACCACCGCGAGCCACTGGCGTGACTTCACAGTTACTCCTTCTTTCGCTTGCGTTGTCGCCGGCGACAGTCGCATCCCCTGGCCCGCAGTCTGTTACCGACGTGTGGCAGGGATGTGAAAAGGATGTGAACGCCCGGTAACACCGGGTTCACGGGATCTGCACAGGAGCGGGCGGAGCGTGCGCGACGATGCGCCTGTGAACAACTCGTGAACGTCCTACCTCGGCACGATCCCCGTCAATACACTCGTTTTCAGATGCAGGAGAGCCAGAGCGCCGCGACTCCCTTCGCGCCGGCCTCCGTTCCAAGCGTGACCGGGGCGCGAGTCCAGCCAGGACCGATTCGACTGGCCGTGATCGACACGGACAGCGGGTTCGTTCGCGTGCTCGCCAAGCGCGTGGGAGAGATGGGCTGGCAGCAGCGCGTGCTCACCGCGCCGCCGCGGCCGGAGGATCTGCTCTCCATGCGCCTCCACGCGCTGGTGGTCGACCTGGCGCTGTTCGGCGCGCATGGCTGGGAGTTCCTCGAGCAGGTGTGCGAGTCGGTGCCGGGCCTCGGCGTGATCGTGTGCACCGGCACCTCCAGCGTGGCTCAGCGGGTGCGCGGCCTGCGCATCGGCGCGGATGACTGGATCACGAAGCCCTGCCACCCGCAGGAGGTGATCGCGCGCGTGGAGGCGGTGGTGCGCCGGCGCAAGCGGTCGAGCCCCGCCGCGGCGGAGGACGGGCCGCTGGTGGCGGGCGAGCTCGAGATCCGGGCGGACCAGTTCCAGGCCTTCGTCGGCGGCCAGAGCATCGACCTCACCCGCCGCGAGTTCGAGCTGCTCCAGCTACTGGCCAGGGCCCGGGGGCGCGTGCTCGAGCGCGACGACATCTACCAGCACGTGTGGGGCTACGCGATGGTGCACGGCGACCGCTCGGTCGACGTGTTCGTCCGCAAGGTCCGCCAGAAGATCGAACGGTTCTCCCCGGGCTGGACGTACATCCACACCCACTTCGGCATCGGCTATCGCTTCGAGCCGGAGTCGCCGGAGGACGGTCCACCCGAGCCCGAGGGGCTCAGCGGCGGCGCATGAGCATGTTGCGTCACTCCGGGAACGGCGACAGCCTCATGGTGCTGTTCGAGGAGTCGGGGCGCAACGTCCAGCGCACGGGTTCGCTGCTGCGCGAGCTGCTCGACGACTTCCCGGAGCACTCCTCGCTCGCCCGCGACATCCTGATCTGCGAGCAGGAGGGCGACCGCATCACCCACGACATCATCCACGAGATGACGCTCAACGGCTCGAAGCTCGACCAGCGCGACGCGTACGAGCTCGCGCGCGCCCTCGATGACGTCGTGGACTACGCGGAGGAGGCAGCGGACTCGCTCGAGCTGTACGGCGTCGAGGCGCCGATGGAGCAGGCGCAGGAGCTGGCAAGCGTGCTGGCCGGCGCATCCGGAGCCGTGGCGGAGGCGCTCATGCGCCTGCGCTCGGGCGACGACGTGTCCACGCAGCTGATCGAGATCCACCGCCTCGAGAACGAGGGGGACCGCATCTCCCGCGAGGCCATCGCCTCGCTCTTCAAGACCGGCACGGACCCGATGGTGGTGATCCGCTGGAAGGACATCTTCGAGTCGCTGGAACAGGCGATCGACTCCTGCGAGACGGTCGCGCATGTCATCGAGGGCATGCGGCTGAAGCGGCGCTAGGGGGGCGCCGGCAGCACAACCTCGGCCGCGTCTTCGGGTGCGACCTCCGGGTACAGCGCACGGATCGCGATGATCGCGACGACTGCTCCCACGAGCTGCGCGACGATGAACGGCGGCACGGACGCCGGGGCTATTCCCGCGAACGTGTCGGACAACGCGCGCCCGACGTCGATCGCGGGGTTGGCGAAGCTGGTCGAGCTGGTGAAGAAGTAGGCCGCGCCGATGTAAGCCCCCACCGCTGCCGGCGCCGCGGTCAGGCGCCGCGTTCTGGCGAGGGAGAAGATCACCAGCAAGAGCCCGACGGTGGCGATCACCTCGGCGAAGAGGTGAGAGGGCGAGGCGCGGTGCTTGGTCGAGATGCTCACCAGCGCCCTGGCGAACATCGCGTTCGCGACGGTGGCGCCGAGCACGCAGCCGGCGACCTGGGCCGGGATGTACGCGAGGGCATGGCGCCAGCGAAGGCCACCGAAGCGAGCGTCCACGAGCGACACCACCGGGTTGAAGTGGCCGCCCGAAACCGGACCGAACATCAGGATGATCGTGAAGAGCCCGGCAGCGGTGGCGGCGGCGTTCTCGAGCAGTCGCAACCCGGTGTCGCCCGGCGAAAGCTGCTGAGCGGCGATGCCCGACCCGAGCACGACCGCCGTCAGAAACGCCGAACCGAGGAGCTCGGCAAGAAGTCGCCGCGAGAGTGGAGGCGTGCGCATCGCGGCGGCAGCCTATCCATTGACAAATGCCAATTCAATAGATATATGTAGATCGATGGCCGTCGATCTGGATCTGGTTCCGAAGCAGAAGCGCGGGCCAGGCCAGCCGTGTTGTGAGCCGGTCGTCTACCCGGACGTGGAGCGCGAGCAGGCGGCGCGCATGTCCGAAGTCGCGAAGGCTCTCGGTGATCCCATCCGCCTCCAGCTCGTTGACGTGTTGCGCAAGCACGCGGGCAAAGTGTGCGTCTGCGAGCTGGTGCCGCTGTTCGACGTCTCCCAGCCCACCCTGTCCCACCACCTGAAGAAGCTGCGCGACGCCGGGATCGTCGACTCGGAGCGCCGCGGCCTGTGGGCCTACTACTACGTGATCCCCAATGCCTTGAAGGAGCTTTCCGCATGGCTGACCTGACCGACTCCATCCGCGAGAACGTGCGCGAGAAGTACGCGGCCGCCGCAAGGCGGGCGGCCGGGCAGAACGATGGCGGCTGCTGCGGCGGCACCGTCGCGTGCGGCCCCGCCGACGACGCCGGTCAGTTCGGCTCGACGCTCTACGACGAGACCACGACGGATGGCGTGCCGGAGGCTGCCGTGCACGCATCGCTGGGGTGCGGCGTGCCCACCGCGGTCGCGGACCTGCACGAGGGCGAGACCGTGCTCGACCTCGGATCCGGCGCGGGCGCGGACGTGTTCATCTCCGCACGGAGGGTCGGACCCACCGGCAAGGCGATCGGGCTCGACATGACCGACGAGATGCTGGATCTCGCGCGGGCCAACGCCGCTGCGGCCGGGGTCGAGAACGTGGAGTTCCTGAAGGGTTATCTCGAGGACATTCCGCTGCCGGACGAGAGCGTTGACGTGGTGATCTCGAACTGCGTGATCAACCTCTCCGGTGACAAGCGAAAGGTGCTCCGCGAGACGGCGCGCGTGCTGCGCCCGGGTGGCCGCTTCGCGGTCTCGGACGTGATCAGCGACCCGGACATGGACGAGGCCATTCAAGCCGACATGGCTGCCTGGACGGGCTGCATCGGCGGCGCGCTGACGCGCGAGGAGTTCAAGGAAGCCCTCCAGGCCGCAGGCCTCACGGACGTGGAGATCAAGGAGACGCACCGGGTGCACGAGCACGCGGCCTCGGCGATCATCCGCGCCCGCAAGCCGGCCTAGGAAGAAGCGGCTGGGGCCGCGGCTGGCATGCCGTGCTGAATCAGCGCGCGCGGTTTTACAAGCGTTTTACCGCAGCCTGAGGATGGGGCCGTACGGTGCGTGGCATGGAACTTCGGCGATCCACCCTGAGGCGCGTGGCCTCCGCCCTCGGAGGCACCGAGGCGGGCCGCTGCCTCACCTGCGGTGGCAGCATCCGCGCGGGCGAGCCGTACATCCGCCTCAGAGGCGCCGTGTTCCACATGGCCTGCGCGCGCTACCGGCGCCGTCACGCGTAACGGCTGGACGGGCGGGTTACAGTGATGCGCCTAGATGATCTGGCTTCTTAGGCACGCCGAGGCCGAGGACGGCTCCCCCGACGAGGCGCGGCCGCTGACGAAGAAGGGCGAGGAGCAGGCGCGCGCGGCCGGAAAGGCGCTGAAGGCGCTGGGCGTGAAGTTCGACCTCTGCCTCACCAGCCCGCGCGTGCGGGCCGAGCAGACCGCGAAGCTCGCCTGCGAACCGCTCGGCGTGGAGATCTCGGTGGACGAGCGCCTGAACGGCGGCCCCTTTGACCCCGAGGAGCTGGCCGCGGGGATCGACGAGGTGCTCCTCGTGGGGCACGACCCGGACTTCTCGATGGCGGTGCACAACCTCACCGGCGCGCAGGTGAGGATGAAGAAGGGCGGGCTCGCGGCGATCGAGAAGGGCGAGCTCAAGGTCCTTCTGCGCCCGCGCGAGCTCGCGGCGATCGCGCGCTGAGCGGCTGCCGTGTCGTACGCCTGCATCGACATCGGGAGCAACACCACCCGTCTGCTCGTGGCCGAGCCCTCGGACGGGCGGCTGCGGGAGCTGATGACGCAGCGCGCCTTCACGAGCCTCGGCACGGGCACGCACAAGGGCTGCATCCGCGAGGAGAAGATCGAGGAGGCGGCCGAGGTGGTGGCCACGCAGGCGCGGCTCGCGCGCGAGCTGGGTGCGGAGGACATCGCCGTGGTGGCGACGGCGGCCGTGCGCTCGGCGAAGAATCGCGAGGAGTTCGCGGCGGCCGTGGAGGCCGAATCGGGGCTGCACGTGCGCGTGCTCAGCGGCCACGAGGAGGCGCGCCTCGCGTTCCTCGGCGCCACCCGCACCTTCAGCGGGCCGCTCGACGGCTCGATCGCGGTGGTGGACGTGGGGGGCGGCTCCACCGAGCTCGTGATCGGCACGCTCGCCGAGGGAGCGAGCTGGGAGGAGTCGTTCAGGATCGGGTCCGGCTTCCTCGCCGACTCCTACTTCCGGAGCGACCCGCCGGCGGTGGTGGAGCTCGAGGCCGCCCGGCTCCACGTGGCAGGCACCTTCGAGGGGCTGGAGGTGCCGCCCGCCCTGCACGCGGTGGCCACCGGCGGCAGCGCGAACGCGCTGAGACGTCTGGTGGGCGCCGAGCTCGTCTGGGACACGCTCGAACGAGCGATCCGCATCCTGGCGTCGAGCCAGATAGCCGAGGTGGCCAAGCGCTTCGAGCTAGACCCCGAGCGCGTGCGTGTCCTGCCCGCGGGCGTACTGCTGTTCGAGGAGATCTCCGGGCTGCTCGGCCTGCCGCTCTCGGTGGGGAAGGGCGGCGTGCGCGAGGGCGTGATCCTCGACCTGCTGAGCCCCGACCTGGCGGCAGCGAGGTGACGCGGGCTAGGATGGGTTCATACGGCAGCCCGAGGAGGGACCTCGCATTTGGATGGAACAGGCTGCTGACACAACTGAGTGGCTGGACTCCTCGCCCCCTGCGGCGCAGGTTCGCTACGCCAACCGCGAGCTTTCCTGGCTCGACTTCAACGAGCGCGTGCTCGAGCTCGCCGAGGACCCGAGCGTTCCGCTGCTCGAGCGCGTCAAGTTCCTCGCGATCTACACGACGAATCTCGATGAGTTCTTCATGGTTCGCGTGGCCGGTCTGCACGACCAGGTGGACGCCGGGGTGGACGCCCGCGGCAAGGACGGCCTGAGCCCCAGCCTCGTAATCGACGAGATCGCCAGGCGTGTGCGCGACCTCGAGAGCCGGCGTGTGGAGGTGTTCGGGCGGGAGATTCTCCCGGCGCTGGGGGAGGCGGGCATCCGTATCCGCTTCTGTGACAGCTGCGGCGACGGTGAGCTGGCGGAGCTCGACCGCATCTTCCGCGACGAGATCTTCCCGGTGCTCACTCCGCTCGCGGTCGGGCCGGGCCGGCCCTTCCCGTACATCTCCAACCTCTCGCTGAGCCTCGCTGTGTGGCTGCGCGATCCCGTGACCAGCGCGGAGACATTCGCGCGCGTGAAGGTGCCCAAGGAGGTGCTGCCGCGCTTCATCCCGGTGGGCGAGTCCACGTTCGTGCCGCTCGAGGACCTCATCGCGCGCCACCTGGGCGACCTCTTCCCGGGTATGGAGATCGTGCGCCACAGCATGTTCCGCGTCACGCGCGACGCGGACTTCACCGTGTCGGACGAGGCGGACGATCTGCTCCAGGCGGTGGAGGACGAGCTGCGCCGGCGCCGCTTCGGCGAGGTGGTGCGGCTCGAACTGGGGGCGGACATGGACCCGGCGCTGCGCGAGCGCCTCATCGGATGGCTCGACGTGGAGGAGCGTCAGGTCTACGACGTCGCGGGACTGCTCGACATGAGCGACCTCTGGCAGATCCACGGGCTGGACGCTCCGCCCGAGTTCCGGGATGCCCCGTGGGCGCCCATGCCGCACCCGGCCACCGTCGAGGACGACGAGCAGGTGGACATCTTCTCCGCGATCCGCTCGGGCGACATGCTGGTGCACCACCCGTACCAGTCGTTCGCCGGGACGGTGGAACGGTTTGTGACGCAGGCGGTCACCGACCCGGACGTGCTCGCGATCAAGCTCACCGTGTACCGCACGTCGGACGACTCAAACCTGGTGCCGGCGCTGATCGAAGCGGCCGAGCGCGGCAAGCAGGCGGTGTGCCTGGTGGAGCTGAAGGCGCGCTTCGACGAGCGCCGCAACATCGGCTGGGCGCGCGCACTGGAGGAGGCGGGCGCGCACGTGGTGCATGGGCTGCCCGGCCTGAAGACGCACGCGAAAGCGCTGCTCGTGGTGCGCCGCGAGGCCGGCGGCGTGCGCCACTACGTCCACATCGGCACCGGCAACTACCACGGCGTGACGGCCCGGATCTACGAGGACTTCGGCCTCTTCACCACCGACCCCGGCCTCACCGCGGACGTGGCAGACCTCTTCAACTCGCTCACCGGCTACGCCCGGCCGCGCCACCACCGCAAGGTGCTCGTGGCGCCGGGGACGATGCGCGAGCAGCTGCTGGCTCAGATCGTGGCCACGGCGGAGGCGGCGCGCGCGGGCCAGGAGGCACGCATCGTGATGAAGATGATCTCGCTCGTGGACCGGCCGTGCATCGACGCGCTGTACGGGGCCGCCGTGGCCGGTGTGCAGGTGGACCTGATCGTGCGCGGCATCTGCTGCCTCATCCCCGACCACGAGAACCTGCGCGTGGTGTCGGTGGTGGGGCGCTTCCTCGAGCACTCACGCGTGTACGCCTTCCGCCGCAATGGCGAGCGGCGCTATTTCATGGGCTCCGCCGACCTCATGCCGCGCAATCTCGATAACCGCGTGGAGCTCCTTGCGCCGGTGGAGGACGAGGGCCTGAGGCGCGAGCTCGACGACACGCTCGAGCGCTGCCTCGCGGACGACACGTTTGCGTGGGAGCTGCAGGGCGACGGCAGCTGGTCTCGTCGCAACGGCGGCACCCGCGCCGTGCAGCAGGAGCTCATGGAGCGGGCGACGAACGCGGTGCTCGCGAAGGAGTCCGACCGCTCCTGACGCGTGGTCAGTCGAGCGGCCGCGCCGCACCGGCACGGCGGCGCAGCGGATGGGCGCGCACCGGCGCTCGCGCGGCTGCGGACGCCGGCCCCACCGGGCCGCTCAGATCGAGCGGCTCGCGCGCGTTGTCGGCGGTCAGGACGTGGAAGGGCCGGATCACGGCAGTGTCGAGCGAGGGCGCACTGAGGTCGACGATCACGTCGACCACCGCGTGGTCGCTCTCCGTCTGCTGAAGCCAGCGCAACGCAGCGTCGAGCACCTGAAACGACCGCGCGAGCGGCCGGTAATCGGCGGTGAGCCGCGCGATCGCGACGAAGCGCGCGGACGGGCCGATGTCCGGGACCGTCACGCCGTGCGCAACCAGCTCCGCGAGTATGCGTTCGCGCGTTGTCCACGCGGAGGCCGACGGAAGCTGGTGAAGGGCCATTGCAAACGATGCTCTCAGCGCCGCGCGGAGCGTCGCAAGGGTGCACACACCACGCGTTAACAAGATGTTCTCCACCAGGTCACCACTCGTTCACCGAGTGCCCGGATGCTCGTTCTAGGTTCGCGGCCGATGATGGAAAGCGCGCTTCAGCCGATCGACCCAGGCCCGGTAGTCAGCATCGGCGGCGTCGACATCCGGCCGGCCGAGCTTCAGGTGTTCATCCAGGGCGCTCGCGTGAACTTCACGGTGCGCGAGTTCGAGACGTTCTATGCGCTCGCGGCGCGGTACGACCGCGTGGTCTCGCGTTCCGAGCTGTACGCCGCGGTGTGGGGCGGGGAAATGTCGCACCGTGACCGCTCGGTGGACGTCTTCGTCCGCAAGGTCAGGCGCAAGCTCGCCGCCGTCTCGCCCGAGCGCACCTACATCCACACCCACTTCGGCATCGGCTACCGCTTCTCGCCCGCCGGTTAGTTTTCCTAGTCGTGGAAGAGCCGATTCAAGAGCCTTCACCGCCGCTGCCCGCCAGCCCGCGAGACGCGGTTGCCGCCGCGCGGATCCGCTTCCCCACTCGCGGCAACCGCAAGCTCGAGCGGCTGCTGGACGCCGTGAACGAGGACACGCAGCTCAAGGCGTGGTGGCACGTGGCCCAGGTGAACGCGCACCGGCTCGGCATGTCCGACCACTCCTGGGTGCACATCCAGATCGTGGTGAACATCGCGCTGCGGCTGCTCAGGTTGCTGGTGCGGCGCGGCGTGGAGCCCGCGATGGTGAAGGACTACGGGATGGACGCGCGCGACTCGGAGGTGGTGGTGGCGGTGGCCGCGCTTCTTCACTGCGTGGGCATGTCGATCCACCGCACCGACCACGAGACATTCAGCCTCTTCCTCGCCGCGGACAAGCTCGACTCGCTGCTCTCCAGCGTGTACGAGGAGCCGGAGCGCTCCATCGTGGCGGCGGAGGCGATGCACGCGATCATCGCCCACCGCCGCCGCGGCGACCCGCTCACGATCGAGGCGGGGATCGTGCGCGTGGCGGATGCGCTCGACATGGCCAAGGGGCGCTCCCGCATCCCGTTTGAGTCCGCGCGGATGAACATCCACTCCGTGTCCGCCGCCGCGATCGACGAGGTGCGAATCGACGCGGGCGAGGACAAGGCCGTGCGCATCGAGATCGAGATGAACAACTCGTCGGGCATCTTCCAGATCGACGAATTGCTCGCCACCAAGCTGCGCGGCTCCGGCCTCGAGGACCACGTGGAGGTGGTGGCCCGGATCGAGGCCGAGCACGAGAAGCGCCTGGTGCCGCTGTTCAGGCTGTGAGGTTGAGGCTTCCCACGCCCGCTTCGAGGTCGAGCAGGAAGCGCTTGCGGGGAAGTCCGCCGCCGTAGCCGGTGAGGCTGCCGTCGGAGCCGATCACTCGGTGGCAGGGGACGATGATCGACACCGGGTTGCTGCCGTTGGCGGCTCCCACCGCACGGGCGCGGTCCGGCCGGCCGATCTGCCTCGCGATCTCTCCGTAGCTGCGTGTCTCGCCGTACGGGATCGTGAGCAGGGCATTCCATACGTCCCTCTGGAAGCGTGTGCCACGCAGGTCGAGCTCGAGGTCGAACTCCATGCGCTCCCCCGCGAAGTACTGCTCGAGCTGCTCGATCGCGGCGGCGAACGGCTCGCGCGCCTTGCGCCAGCCGGCGCCGGGACCGGCTGGGGACATGTGCACGCCCTGGAGCGCGTGCTCGGTGCCGTCGAGGAGCAGCGGACCGATCGGGCTTGGAATCTGTATGTAAAGGGTGTCGTTCATGCTGCCAATAGAACGTTTGCGGGCCTTGCTTTCGTGAGGGTGCTCCACAGGTGCTGGCTCGCGGCGGCGCGGTACGGCCGCCACCGTTCGGCGATCTTGAGCGCGGCCTTGGGGCTCGGATCCTGGCCGAGCCGCTCGAGCGCATGCCGGATGCCGAGGTCGCTCGGCAGGAACGCGTCCGGGTCGCGCAGAGCGCGCATGGCGACGTAGGAGACGGTCCACGGGCCCACGCCGGGCAGGGCGAGCAGCTGCTGCTGCGCCGCCGCGCGGTCGGCTCCCGCGCCGAGGTCGATCTCGCCGGAGGCCAGCGCGGCCGCCACGGTGTTCACCGCCGCCGCCCGGGCGGCGGGCATGCCGCCGATGTGCGCCGCGGCGAGAGCCTCGGAGCTTGGGAAGAGATGGGTGACGCCGCCGAGTCGGCGGGCGAGCGGCTCACCGTGCTCGGTCACGAGGCGGCCCGCCAGCGTGGCCGCGCCGCCCAGCGACACCTGCTGGCCCAGCACCGCGCGCACCGCCAGCTCGTGCGCGTCAACGTGCCCCGGCACGCGGCGACCGGGCGCCGCCTCCACCAGCGAGCCGATGAGCGGATCGCGGCTCAGGTGCTCAGCTATCGCCTGCGGATCAGAGTCGAGATCGAGCAGCCGCCGGCAGCGCTGCACGGCCGGGCCGAGGTCGCGCAGGTCCTCCAGGTGAAGCGTCGCGCGGACGTGACCGTCCTCGGGGCGGAGCTCGGCGATCCCCGGACCGTGCGGGAGGCGGAGGCTGCGCCGGTAGGTGTCGCCTTCAATCTCCTCCACCCCTGGCACCGCCCGGGCGCCGAGAAAGGCGATCAGCTCGCCTGCCTCGAGCGGAGCCCGGTACGGCAACCGAAGGACGATGCCGCTCTGGCCGCCGCCGGCGATGTCACCGCGCCTGGCCCGGCGCCGCAGCTCGCTGGGGGTGCCGGCGAAGATCTCGCGCACGGTGTGGTTGAACTGGCGCACGCTTGCGAAGCCGGCGGCGAGGGCGAGTGGCGCCATCGGAAGGTCGGTGGTCTCGAGCAGGATTCGCGCTGCCTGCGCCCGCTGCGCGCGGGCGAGCGCCAGCGGACCGGCGCCGACGGCGTCCACGAGGCAGCGATGCACGTGGCGCTCGGTGAAGCCCACGCGTGAGGCGAGGCCGGTCACCCCCTCGCGGTCCACCACGCCGTCGGCGATGAGACGCATGAGGCGGCCGACGAGGTCCGCGCGCGCGTCCCACTCCGGCGACCCCGGCGAAGCATCCGGCCGGCAGCGCTTGCAGGCGCGAAAGCCCGCGGCCTGCGCGGCGGCGGCAGTCGGGAAGAAGCGCCTGTTCTCGCGCTTGGGCGTCCGGGCGGGGCAGCTCGGCCGGCAGTAGATGCCGGTGGACGTGATGCCCGCGAAGAACCAGCCGTCGAAGCGGGCGTCCTTCGCCTCGCACGCCTGATGCAGATGTTCCAGATCGAGCTGCATGGCCGCAGCTTGGCAGGTGCCGCGGAGGAAGTCTGGCGGGAATCGGACATGGCCAGATGACCACGTCCGATTCCCGCTGAGGCGGCGGGTCCGCCGCAAAACGCGGCGCGGCCCCGTCGGGGAGTGCCGGTGCCACGCGCAGCCACGAGGAGGGAACTCGTGTGGACCGATCCTCTCAGCGCATCGTGAGGGCCGTGTAAAGGAGCCGTGAAAGCCGCCGAAAACACGGTAGGAACGGGGTACCGGCCTTTCGCTACCCTTTCCCCTGCCAGCGGGCGTAGTTCAGTTGGTTAGAACGCCGGCCTGTCACGCCGGAGGTCGCCGGTTCGAGTCCGGTCGCTCGCGTTTGGCGGCGGAAAAGCGTCGTCCTGCTGCGTCATCGGGCCCGGCATGTGCAGAGCACTATGCCGGGCCCTCTTTCTTGCATTACTCGCTTTTCCGCTCGCCAAACGCGAGCGACTTCGTCGCTCTTCGCTTTGGGCTATGAGGCGGTTGCCACGCGCCGCCTCATTCGGCGGCGCCATGCTCGACGGACCAGCGGATACACAAGGAATGCCACCCAGCCTCCTGGAAGGAAGCGGGCTGCTCGTTTGCCTACGTAGCGGGCTAGGAAGCGGCGGGCGAGTATGTAGCGGATGAAGGTTGGGATGCTTCCGGCTTACCCGACCTCGCTGCGCCCTACTCGCTGACTCGACCTACGCCGCCAGCCTGCCCCGCGGCATGTGCAGGCGGTTCCAGCGGATCCGTGGCCTGTTGCTCTCGGCGCGAAGCTGCTTCGCCCGGAGGTGCAGGAGGGCTACTGCGTCGGCCGTGGGCTTGAAGGGGTCCGCCAGGGCCTCGCCGCCGTCGAGGGGGAGCGCGGCCACGAGCTCGCCCGCCTGCGCCGCCACGAGCACGCCGCCGGTGGGCACCGGCTTCTCGTCGAGCGCGGCCAGACGCTGGACGCCATCGATGTCTCGCGCGGTGAAGCGGCGAACGGTGATGTGGGTGCCCGACTCGGGCTCCCCGGAGGACGCATCGGCGCGGCCCCGGTTTGCGCGACCAGCGGCGTCGCGAAGGTCACGGATGTGCTCGGCTGCCAACTCTTTGCTCAGGAACGGGTTCATCTCGACTCTCCTGTGATTGCTCTAAGTGCAGCCTGGACTAAGAAGGCGCCGCGCACATCGGGCAGAAGGAGCGACCTTGCGAGGTGACGGCCTTACCTGGCTGAGGCGAGGCCTTAGTCCACGAGAACTTGCCGCTCTAGAGCGTCAATGAACGGCACCTGGCCCTTGACGAGCTTGCTGCGGGCCGTCGCGGTGTCGAACCACTCCGCCCGGTCGATCTCCGGGAACTCGCGCATCTGCCCCGACCGCGGCGGCCACTCGAGTGTGAACGTGTTGCTGCGAACGGCCGCAGGATCGAAGTCCGCCTCGATCGCCCAGGCCACCACGCGCTTGCCGCTCCCCTGCCGCAGCTCGCCGAGTTCGACCGTCCGCCCGGGCGGCGCGGGCCGGCCCGTCTCCTCCTCGAACTCGCGACGGGCTGCCTCGAGTGGATCCTCTCCCTGCTCGTATTCGCCCTTGATCACAGACCAGGCACGCTCGTCCTTGCGGGCCCAAAACGGTCCACCCATGTGGGCGATGAAGACCTCGAGCTGCCCATCGCGCAGCCGGTAGAGCAGGAGGCCGGCGCTCCGCTTCACGGCCGGGCTCAGAGCTGATGGCGGAAGATCGCCGCCAGGGGCGCGCCGTCCGGCACGTCGTCCCTCCGCACGGCGAGCACGTCTCCGCCGGTGAGCATCACGCGGCGCGCGATCTCGTCGATCACCCCGTAGCTGGCGTGGTCGTCGCCGCTGAGAGTGACGGCTCCGGTGTCCTCGTCGAGCTGGCCCGGCATCTTCTCGTCGATGTCCACGAGCAGCGTGGCCACGGCGCCCTGGGTGGCCGCCCGCGCGACGGTCGCGACGTCGCTCGACCCCAGGCCGCGCGAGGCCGCGACGCCGAAGCGGTCGCGGATTGCGGAGAGCTCGCGTTCGTATAGCTGGTCGAGCACGCTGCGGGCTTCCGCGGCCAGCTCGTCGTCGCTCTTGTTCTCGGGGTTGCCGGCTATGCCGCCGTCCACGAGGCGTGGGTATGTGTTCACCGAGCGGAAGATGTCGTCGAGCGGCCGCGCCGCCGCGAGGATCAGCGGGAGCTCGAGGCCGGTGAGCACGCCGCGCAGGGCCTGATCGACCTTTCTCGCGTACTGGCGCAGCCGAACCTTCTGGCCCTCGGAGCCCTGGAGCCTGCGGATGGGGGAGCGATCGGCGATCGAGGCCTTGCCCGCCGCGCTGGCGGCGTCGCTGGGGAGCCCCGGAACGGGAACCGTGAACGCCGGCCCGTCTCGCGCTATCTCAACGAGCCGGACGGACCCCGCGGCGAGCGCCAGCACGAAGGCGGCCTGCGGAAACGTGACCGCCCTCAGGAGTGGCTTCACGTAGAAGCGGTCCGCCACCTCCACGTGGCTCGTGAGGCGGTTGGGCAGCCTGAACGTGCGCATGCCCGCGGCCGAGGCGAACAGCGCAAGGCTGTGCGACTGCTCGGCCCAGAAGCCCTCGTCGTCGGTGAGCTCGTCCAGCGACTCGCGGAACTCGAGCATGGTGGCCCGGTCGGCGCCGGCGTCCTCCAGCTGCTCCGCGGCGGCCGCACCCAGGTTCTTCAGCTCGATGCGCGCCGCGTCAGCCTCCGGCGTGATCGGCGTGGTGGGCAGATAGATCGACACTCGCGGGCCTCCCTGCTCGGCGAGGAGATGCTCGACCTCCGTTTGAGTCGGGATGTCGGTGTGCAGGGTCATACGCTCGCCGGGGTGAAGGTGTTGCACGCGCCCGGGTCGCCCTTGTCGAAGCCGGTGATGAACCACTGCTGCCGCTGCTGCGACGAGCCATGCGTCCAGAGCCCGCTGTCGATGGCGTTCCCGGAGATGTGCTGCTGGAGGTCGTCCCCGATGAGCTGCGCCGCGTGGAGCGCGGCGGTGATGTCGCTGTCGGTGATCTTCGCGCGCTGGTAGGCCGAGTGCGCCCACACGCCCGCGAGGCAGTCGGCCTGGAGCTCGAACCGTACGGAACGCTCGTTCTTGCCGGCGGGATCCTGTTGGTCGGCCAGTACGCGGCGGTGCAGGATGCCGGTGAGGTTCTGGATGTGGTGGCCGAACTCGTGGCCGACGACGTACGCCTGCGCGAAGGCGCCGATCCCGAAGCGCTGTGTGAGCGCTTTCATGAAGCCCAGGTCGAGATAGATGCCGTGGTTGGCGCTGCAGTAGAAGGGCCCGACGCCGTCCTGCGCCCCGCATCCCGACTTGACCGACTGAGAGAAGAGCGTGAGCCGTGCCGGCGTGTACTGCTGGCCCGCGGACGCGAACTCGCCGCGCCAGAGCCCCTGGGCGTCGCTGAACACGGCGCGGAGGTACGCGCGAACGTCGGTGGCGTTGTGGCCGGAGAGCGCCGGCGGGGAGCCGCTCGGCCCGGGCACCACGGGCATCCGATTCAGCGCGTCGCCCTCGATCGTGCTGGGCTTGGCGGCGCCAGCGGACCCGCCCGTTCCGGTGGGGGTGGTGGCGGCCGTGGACGGCGAGTTGGATCCTCCGCACGCCGCCATCACAAGCGCACAGAGGACGAGGAGGACCGCAGCGGCCGTAAGCCGGGGCAAGCTGAAGCGCGCGAGTTTGGTTAGCGAACAGCTACGCGTGCAAACACCGTATCGCTGCTTGACCACCCCGTGCGCCTCGAAGATCTTTCGCGTCTCCCCGAGGGTTGGGAGGCGCCATGAGTACGGAAATCGGGCTTGAGTGCGATCTGCGCGATGTAGCCAAGGCTTGGTGGGCGCTTCTGCTCTAGGAGTGGTGAGTGGGATCGCCGGAGTGATCCTCGTTCGCCACAGCCGGCCGGCGCATCTGGTCCCTGCTGCTGGCCGCGGTCGAGCTCATTGCCGGCATCGTGCTCGTCGCCGGACATCGGCGTGGCCACCCTCGCGCTGCTCGTGGGCATCTCCTTCGTCGTGCGCGGTCTGGGCCTGCGGTGGGACGGGACACAGAGCACGCACTAAGTGCGCGCTGACCAAAGCTAAGGGGTGCCGTTGCGATATCGGCTCCATCCTGCCGATGTCAGGGCGGGCTGCGTAGTGCAGCCTTGTTCACAGTCGAACTGCGGAGGCCCTGATGATTCCGATTGCTGGTTTTGAAGTGAGCACGGCGATGAAGCGCTCCCTGCACGGCTGGTCCGCCGGCCCGCGCATGGAGGAGGCCCAGCCGCGAGGACTTCTGCGCGTGCTGCTGCGCCGCTCCTAGGGAGCGGCCGGCACCACGGCGAGCGGCTGCTCGCCGGGCAGGTCCTCGGTGTCAAAGGCGGGGCCGGGGGTGCGCTCCACGTTCGCGATGCGGTCGAGGAACGCGTCAGCCGTATCGAGGAAGCTGATCCTCTCCGTGCGGTAGTGCATCGGCACGATCCACCTCGCTCGGAGCCGCCCGGCGATGGCGGCCGCCTGCTCGGCCCCGATGGTCGGGCCGCCGCCAACCGGAATGATGAGGAGGTCCACGCCGCCGATGGCGGCAGCCTGCTCCTCGCGCAGCTCGCTCTGCCCGAAGTCTCCGAAGTGGGCCACGCGCACGCCGCCAAGTTCGAAGACGAAGATCGTGTTAGGGCCTCGTTCGGTCCCGGCGGAGGGGTCGTGCTCCGATGCCACGGCCAGCACCTCGCCGATGGGGGACTCGAGCCTGCCGGCGGTAGAGCGCAGGACCGGCGGATCGCCGCCGATCACCTCCACCGCGTTGTGGTCCCCATGCTCGTGGGTGACCAGTAGGAAGTCGGCCTCCACGCCCGCGATAGCCGGGTAGTGCCACTCGATCCCGCGCGCAGCGAGCCGCGACATGTCGCCGAACGGATCGATGAACACCGTCGTGCCGTCGGCGCTCAGCCGGAACGCGGACTGGCCGTACCACTCAACTTGCATGCTGCTCCTCGGGTCGTGGGCTGCGCAGCACGCGCGACGGCGCCGCTGCGTCGTCGTACTCGTACCGCCCTCCGCGCATGAGCGACGCAAGTGCGGCCACCAGGCAGGCGCCGATGGCAAACGCGAACGCCTCGTGAAGCCCGGTGCGGAAGGGCGCGGAGATGAGATGGGGGAAGAACGAGTGGCCGGTGATCGTGGCCCGGTTCGCCGGCGAGAGCGCGGCGAGGGCGTGCGGGCCGAGCAGGTGCTGGATCGGGTTGTAGCCGAGGAATGCGGCGAACAGGATCGACACCGGGGGAAGCCCGGCGACGTGATGCGCGGTGGCCGCCGGCACACCGTGCGACTCGAGGCCCGCGCTCATCGCGCTCGGCAGCGTGGCGGCCAGGCCGAGGATCATCAGCGTGAAGAAGATCCCGATCGACATCACCTGCGCGGAGTTCTGGAAGGTCTGGTTCATGGCGCCGCCCGCGCCGCGGTCCCCGCGCGGGAGGCTGTTCATCACGGCGGCGCGATTGGGCGACGCAAACAGGCCCATGGACGCACCCGTCATGAACAGGACGAGCGCGAACAGCGGATACGGGAAGTTCACGGGCAGGAGCAGGAGCAGCGTGAAGCTCACGGCCGTGCCCAGCATCCCGCCGGTCGCGAACGGGCGCGCACCGAAGCGGTCGGAGAGGTAGCCGGACGTCGGTCCGGCCACGAGCATTCCGATCGTCAGCGGCAGCATGTAGATGCCGGCCCACAGCGGCGTGCTCGTGAAGTCGTAACCGTGCTGCGGCAGCCACAGTCCCTGCAGCCAGATGATCAGCATGAACATGAGGCCGCCGCGTGCAACGGCTGACAGGAAGGTGGAGAGCGTGCCGAACGTGAACGCCCGGATGCGGAACAGCTCGAGGCGGAACATCGGATCCGCCACACGCCTCTCCACGAGAGCGAACACCGCCAGGCAGGCCACCCCGCTCGCGAGGAGCGCGATCACGGTCGGGCTGCCCCAGCCGGTGGCGTGGGAGCCGTACGGCCGGATCCCGTGCGTGACCGCCACCATGATGCAGATAAGGCCGACCGCGAAGGTGAGGTTGCCCCACCAGTCGATTGGACGGCGCCGCGGCTCGCTTCGCTCCTCGAGCTTGAGGTAGGCCCACACCGTGCCGAAGATCCCCACCGGCACGGAGATCAGGAACACGAGCCGCCAGTCAACCGGGGCGAGCAGCCCGCCCAGCACGAGGCCGATGAACATCCCGCTCACGCCGACGATGTTGTTGATGCCGAGCGCCATGCCGCGCTGGTTCACCGGGAATGCATCGGTGAGGATCGCGGCCGAGTTGGCGAGCAGACAGGCGCCGCCGATGCCCTGCACGATCCGGAAGACGATCAGGTAGTCGGCGCCCGCGCGGCCGGTGAGCCAGTCGATCGTGAGCAGCAGCGACGCGACCGTGTAGATCAGGAAGCCGAGGTTGTAGATCCGCACCCGGCCGTACATGTCGCCGAGCCGGCCGAGGCTCACGATCAGGACGCTCGCCACGACCATGTAGCCGAGGATCATCCAGAGGAGGTAGAAGCTGTTGGAGGGGACGAGCGGATCGAGGTGGATGCCGCGGAAGATGTCCGGCATCGCGATCAGCGTGATCGACACGTCCAGCGTGGCGAGCAGCACGCCGAGCGTGGTGTTAGACAGTGCGATCCACTTGTAGTTGTCGTCTCGCACGCCGTACGATGATACACAGGCAAACTGTGCAGTTTCACTGACTGATGGCGAAGATAAAGACGGATCCCGCACGCACGGCCAGCGAGCTCCGGGTGGTGCTCGGCCACCTGATTCGCCGCCTGCGCGCGGAGCACCGCTTCCCGCTGTCGCAGGGGGCCGTGCTCGGGCGCCTGGACCGCGAGGGACCGCAGAGCGTGAGCGATCTGGCGGCCGCCGAACGTGTGCGCCCGCAGTCGATGGCTCAGACGGTGAGCGACCTCGAGTCAGACGGGCTGGTGGAGCGCACCCCCGATCCGGGCGACCGCCGCCGCGCGCTCGTCTCGCTCACCACGCAGGGGAACGACGCCCTGCAGGCGGACCGGCGCCAGCGCGACGGATGGCTCGCGCGCGCGATCGCGGACGACCTGTCGCCGGAGGAGCAGGCGGTGCTCCGCGACGCGGTCGAGGTGCTCCGCCGGCTGGCGGACAGCTAATCCGCGTACAGCGCGTCTATCTCCCCCGCGTACTTCTCGGCGATCGGGCGCCGCTTGAGCTTCATCGTGGGGGTGAGCTCGTCACCGCCCGGCAGCCACTCCTCCGCGAGGAGGGTCCAGCGCTTCACCTGCTCCACGCGCGAGAGCTTCGCGTTCGCGGCCTCCACCGCGGCGCCCACCGCCTCCTGCACCGCTGGGTCGTTCGGGTCCGCGCCTGACTCGGGCTCGAGGACGAGAAGCGCCACGTTGTAGGGGCGGCGGTCGCCCACCACCATGGCCTGGCCGATGAGCGGGCTCGCCGTCTTGAGGTGACCTTCGATCAGAGCCGGCGACATGTTCTTGCCGGCCGCATTGATGATCAGCTCCTTCTTGCGGTCCACGATGCGCAGGCAGCCGTCGTCGTCCAGCGCGCCCACGTCGCCGGAATGAAGCCAGCCCTCCGCGTCGATCGCCTCGGCGGTCCGCTCGGGGTCGCCCCGGTAGCCGCGCATGACCTGCGGGCCGCGCAGCAACACCTCGCCGTCCTCGGCGATCTTCAGCTCCATGCCGGGCAGCACGCGACCCACGGTGTCGAGCCGCGCCTCGCTGGGGTGGTACGTGGTCACGACACACGCGCACTCCGACATCCCGTACACCTCGGCGGTGGGAAGCCCGATGGCGCGCATCCAAACGTGCACATCGAGCGGGATCGGCGCTGCGCCGAACACCACCGACTCCGCCTGGTCGAGACCCAGCCGCTCGCGCATCGGGCGCAGCACCCTCTCCTCGGCAAGGGCGTGCCGTTCAGCCAGTTCCGCCGGCATGGGCGTTCCGTCCACCTCGTGGCGCACGCGCTCGATTCCCACCGCGATCGCTCCCTGAACCGCTGTGCGCCGCTCCTCGTCGGGGTCGGCGGCGATCAGCGCCTCGAGTCCCGCCTTCATCTTCTCCGCCACACGCGGCACCGCTCCCCATGAGGTGGGACGCGTGCCCGGCAGCGCCGCGATCACCTCGCGCGGGTCCGGAACGCATGTGACCTGAAGGCCGAACAACATCTGCCCGTAGTGGGACAGAGCGCGGTCGGCGATGTGGGCCGTGGGCAGGTACGAGGTGGTTCGCCCGCCCATCCGCACCGGAATGACCTGCGCGAGCCCACGCCACTGGGCGAGCAGGTTGTCGTGCGTGAGCTCCACGCCCTTCGGCGGCCCCGTGGTGCCCGACGTGTAGATGAGCGTGAGCAGGTCATCCGGCGCGATTGCGCGCCAGGACGCATCGAAGTCGAACGCCGGGTCGGCCGAAGCCTCGAGCCGGTCCAGCTCATCGATGTGGATCACCTGGCTGGGCGCCGAGGAGCCACCGATCTCGAGCGCCCGCTCGATCTGCCGCTCGAACGCGCGCTCGGTGATGACGACGTCGTTGCCCGCATTGGCGAACAGGTAGGCGACCTGCTCGGGCGAGCTCGTGGCATAGACGGAGAAGGGCGTGGCTCCGAGATGGAGCGCGGCGGTGTCGCAGATGAAGAACTCCGGCCGGTTCACGAGCAGCAGCGCAATCGTGTGGCCGCGCCGCACGCCGAGGCCCGCGAGCCCGGCCGCGAGCCGGCGCACCCTCGCGGCGTACTCGCCGAACATGATCTGCACCGAGTCGTCGGGCGTGCGCAGTGCGAGGTCATCGGCGAAGCGCTCGACCGTGGCCTGGAAGGCGTGGGCGAAGGTCGGCGCCTGCGCCGCGCGGATCGCTTCGTCCTGGGACGAAGCGAGCTTCAGAGTCGATTCCATACGCGCAACCTACCGGCCGCCCTGCCCGCGATACTGGGCGCATGTCGCGGGAGAATGTCCGGCTCGTGCGCAGGGGCCTGTTCCCAGAAGGCCTCGACCTCGTGCAACTCGTGCGTGACGAGCGCTTTCAGGAGGCGGTGAACCCCGAGCTGTTCGCGCCCGACGTGGTGGTGGCCTTCATCACACCCTCCGGACCGCCCACGGAGTTCCACGGCTTCCAGGGCCTGCTCGAGGGGTGGCGCGACTGGCTGATCCCGTGGAAGAGCTACGAAGTGGAGGTGGAGGAGCTTGTGGATGCGGGCGAGCGGGTGCTCGCGTACGCCGTGCTGCGCGGAGAGACGCGCCACGACGGCGTGCAGCTCGAGCAGCCGGCCGCCGCCGTGGTGATCATCGCCGGCGGCAAAATCACGCGCGTGGAGTTTCACCTCGACCGCCGCGAGGCCCTGGCGGCGGCGGGGCTGTCGGACTAGCGCCCGTTCCTCAAGGCGCGCGCCGTGTGGGCCGATACCTCATCGGGGTTATCCGGTCCACTCGATGTCGCGCGCTCTGCTCGATACAACTCAGCCTGCCTTCTGGGAGAACGACGCCGCCGGGCGCCGCGCGATCGGCCGCATCGCCGGGATCCTCTTCTCGGCTGGGGGGCTGGCGACGGTGCCGGCCTATCGGCTCATGCAGAACCCCACGCCTCCCGCGGCGGCCAACCTGCTGCCGTTCCTCGCCTTCGTCTCCGGCATCGCCTGCTTCATGGTCCCGTGGGATCGGATGCGTGCCTCGTGGTTCCATCTCGTGCCGGCCATCGGCACGCTCGAGGTGGCGTTGTCCGTGTGGGCGCTGGGGCCGCACGGCAACGTGGTTTCCTGGTTCTACGTGTTCGTGGTCGTGTTCGCAGCGCTCGCTTTCTGCGAGCGCTCTTCCGTGAGCGCGCACGTGGCCTTCGCATCCGTGGCTCTCGCGGCGCCCATCGTCTACGAGCCGGGGAGCGCCCGCGACAACCTGGTGCGCACGCTCGTCGCGCTCCCCACTCTGGTGGTGGCGGCGGCGGTGGTGGCGTTCCTGCGGGAACGACTGGAACTTGGCCAGGAGGCCATGCGGATGGCGGCCGAGCGCGATCCGCTCACCGGCGTGGGCAACTACCGCACGCTGTTCGAGCGGCTCGACTACGAGATCGCGCGGCACGGCCGCCACAACCGCCGCTTCGTCCTGGCCCTACTCGACCTCAACCGCTTCAAGCAGATCAACGAGACTCACGGGCACCTCGAGGGCGACCGGCTGCTGCGTGACGTGGGGCAGATGCTGGTGGAGACGGTGCGCGGCCAGGACACGGTCGCGCGGCAGGGCGGCGACGAGTTCTCCGTGCTGGCCCCGGAGTCGGGTCCGGTGGACGCGCTCGCGCTGTCGCGACGCCTGCAGCGTTCGCTGCGAAAGGTGCGCGTGGGGGAGGCGCCACTCACGACGTCGATCGGGTGGGCGGTGTTCCCGGACAACGGCACCACCCCCGACGCGCTGCTGGCGCACGCCGACGCCGCGCTCTGGCAGAGCAAGCACGAGAGCCGCGCGGCGCAGGCGTCCTAGCAATACGATCCGCCGCGTGGAGATCGGAGGGAGGCGAGCGCTCCTCACGGGGGCGTCTGGAGGGATCGGCGACGCGATCGCGCGCGCGCTTCACGAGCGCGGCGCCACGCTGCTGCTGAGCGGGCGCAGGGCGGATGTGCTGGAGAGCCTGGCCGCGGGCCTCGGCGAGCGGGTGGAGGTGGTGCCCGCGGATCTGTCGAGTGGCGAAGGTGTGCGGCAGCTGGCCGGCGCCGCGAGCGACGTGGACATCCTGGTGGCAAACGCCGCGCTCCCCGGGAGCGGGAGGCTCGACGACTTGAGCCCCGAGGAGATCGACCGCACCATCGACGTGAACCTGCGCGCCCCCATGCAGCTCGCGCGCGAGCTCGTGCCGAAGATGGTCGAACGCGGAGCGGGCCACCTCGTGTTCATCTCGTCGATGTCCGGCAAGATCGCCGCGGGCGGCGGCTCGGTCTACTCCGCCACGAAGTTCGGACTGCGAGGCTTCGCGGTGGCCCTGCGCGACGAGCTACATGGAAGCGGGGTGGGCGTGTCGGTGGTGTCGCCCGGGTTCGTGAGCGAGGCCGGACTATTCGCGGACACGGGAATCAAGCTGCCGGCGTACGTGCGCACGCGCTCGCCGCGCCAGGTGGCCGGCGCGGTGGTGCGTGCGATCGAGCGCAACCGCGGCGACATCGACGTTGCCCCGTTCGCCATGCGAGTGAGCGGCTGGCTGGCGGCGATCGCCCCTGACGCGGTCGCGGCGAGCGGCAGAAGGCTCGGCTCAGCCGACGTGGCGGAGCAACTGGCAGAACGCCAGCGCTCAAAGCGCTGACGGAGCGAGCTACTCGGCGCTGACGCCGAGCGCGGCACGCACGATGCGCATCTGCTCGGCGCGGTGCGCCGCGGGGTAGCCCTCGCCCGGGCTGGCGCGGAACTCGCGGCCGACGTACTGGTAGCGCAGGTTCTCACCGAGCAGCTCGTCGAGCATCCGCAGCTTCATGAAGGCGCGGGCGCCCATGTTCTTCGGCTCCTCCTGCACCCACACGACCTCCTCCAGCGACGGATAGCTGTCCATCAGCTCCCGCAGCTCGCTAGAGGCGAAGGGATAGAGCAGCTCCACGCGCCCCACCGCCACGTTGTCCGTCGACGCCCGCTCCTCCGCGGCGACGATGTCGTAGTAGATCTTGCCGGTGCACAGCACGAGACGCGTGACCTTCTCGCGCGGCCCGGGGAGTGTGGGATCGTCGAGCACCGGATGGAACTGGCTGCCCTCGGCCAGGTCCTCGAGCTTCGAAGCGGCGGCGGGCAGCCGCAGCAGGCTCTTCGGCGTCATCACCACGAGCGGCCGCTGCTTTTGCACGAGCGCCTGGCGGCGCAGCAGGTGGAAGTACTGGGCCGGCGTGGTGCAGTTGGCCACGCGGATGTTGCCCTCGGCGGCGAGCTGGAGGAAGCGCTCGATGCGCCCGCTCGAGTGCTCGGGTCCCGAGCCCTCGTAGCCGTGCGGCAGGAGGAGCGTGAGGCGCGTGCTCTGACCCCACTTCGCCATTCCCGACACGAGGAACTGGTCGATCACCACCTGGCCGCCGTTCACGAAGTCCCCGAACTGCGCCTCCCACAGCACGAGCGCCTCGGGCGCCTGCGCGCTGTAGCCGTACTCGAAGCCGAGGCAGGCGGCCTCGGAGAGCGGGCTGTTGTGCAGCTCGAACGGCGCCGTGGCGTTCGGCAGGCTCTGGATCGGCGTGTGGCGGTCGCCCGTCTTCGCGTCGTGGAACACGAGGTGGCGCTGGCTGAACGTGCCGCGCTCGGTGTCCTGTCCGGTGAGCCGGATCGGCACCCCCTGCAGGAGTAGCGAGGCGAAGGCAAGCTCCTCGGCCTGCGCCCAGTCGATCGTGCCCTCGTCGAGCGCGCTCCGCCGCTTCTCCATCTGCGGCCCCAGTTTGCGATGGAGGCTGAAGCCCTGGGGAGTCTTGAGCAGCTGCTCGTTGAGCGAGCGGAGCGTGTCCGCCGGCACCGCGGTGGCGGGCTCCGCGCTCGGCGTGCGGTCGAGCTGGTGCTCACCGGTCTCGGGCCCGGGAGCGGCGAGCGAAGCCTTGAGGTCCGCGTGGGCGTCCGCCAGCGCCTTGTAGGCCTCGGCTGCCATCGCCTCCGCCTCCTGCTGCGTGATCACGCCCTGCTCCACCAGCTGGTCCGCGTACAGCTTGCGCACCGGCGGATGCTTCTTGATCTTCTCGTACATCACCGGCTGGGTGTAGGCCGGCTCGTCGGTCTCGTTGTGGCCGAAGCGGCGGTAGCCGATCAGGTCGATCACCGCGTCGCGGCCGAAGCGCTCTCGGAACTGCGTGGCCAGGCGCACGGCGGCGATGCAGGCCTCCACGTCGTCTGCGTTCACGTGGATGATCGGAACGTCGAAGCCCTTGGCCAGGTCCGAGGCGTAGCGGGTGGACCGCGCGTCGTGCGGGTCGGTGGTGAAGCCGAGCTGGTTGTCCGTGATGATGTGGACGGTGCCGCCCGTGGTGTAGCCGTCGAGGGCCTGCAGGTTGAGCGTCTCCGCCACCACGCCCTGGCCCGGGAAGGCGGCGTCGCCGTGGATCAGCACCGGCATCACGACCGTCGGGTCGTGGATCGGCTCGCGGCCCTTGCGGCTCGTCTGGTCCGCGCGCGTGCGGCCCTCGATCACCGGGTCCACGATCTCGAGGTGGCTCGGGTTCGGCGAGAGCGTGACGGTGATGCCCTTGCCGCCCGGAAGCTTCCGGTTGCCGGACGCGCCGTGGTGGTACTTCACGTCGCCGGTTCCGCCCTCGGGCATCGCCGTGTCGGCCTCGAGATTCTGCTCGCCCTCGAACTCCACGAGCACCGTCTGGTACGGGCGGCCGACGGTGTGCGCGAGCACGTTCAGCCGGCCACGGTGCGCCATTCCGAGCACCACCTCGCGCGCGCCCGCGCCGGCCGCGCGCATGAGCGACTCATCCAGCATCGGCACGAGCACGTCCACGCCCTCGATCGAGAACTGCTTCTTGCCCAGGAACGCCTTGTGGAGGTAGGTCTCGAGCGCCTCCACCTGCGACAGCCGCTTGAGGAGCTGCTTCTTCTCCTCATCGGTGAGGGGCTCGCGGTGGGCGCCGGACTCGATCGTCTGGCGCAGCCACACGCGCGCGCGGTGATCGGAGATGTGCTCGATCTCGTAGGCGATCGTGCCGCAGTAGGTCTCCTGGAGGTGCGGGAGGGCGTCGGCGAAGGTGTCGCCCGGCACGGCCACGCGGAGCACGGAGGCCGGGATCGCGCGCATGAGCTCGGGCGTGAGGTTGACCGTGGCGGGGTCGAGCGCCGGGTCGCCCACCGGCTCGGAGCCGAGCGGGTCGAGCCGCGCCGCCAGGTGGCCGTGCATGCGGTGCGCCTTGACGAGCGAGGTGGCCGCCTGCACCGCCTGGAGGAGCGCGGCGTCCGCGGCCACGGCGGGTGCGGCGGCGGGCACCGCGGCTGCCGGCACCGGTTCCGCGGCGGTCACGGTCGGCGCCTCCGCGGGGATCGCCACGCCGAGCTCGTCGAAGATGGTGTCGTAGAAGCCGTCCTCGCCGTGCAGGAGCTGCTCGATGCGGCGCAGGAACGCCCCCGACTCGGCGCCCTGGATCACTCG